>JBFGYY010000152.1:0-6787 GCA_041587095.1 Motiliproteus sp.
CACGCGCTTGGTAATGGCTCGATTTTCAAGCATATACGCCACACCCGAGGGGACGCGCAGATTATCTTCCAGAACATAAAATTCGCCGTCGGCGTCACGAACCAGGTCGGTACCGCAGATATGTGCCCAAACCCCGTGCGCAGGCTTGATACCGACACATTCAGGGCGGAAATTCTTCGAATGGCGAATAATATGCTCAGGGATAATGCCATCTTTAATAACCTGCTGCTGGTCATACAGGTCGCCAATAAACATATTCAGCGCTTTCAAACGCTGTTTCAATCCTTCAGCGGTGCGATTCCACTGCGTGGCGGAAATGGTGCGGGGGATAATATCAAAGGGCCAGGCGCGATCGATATTGCCCTCGTCGGTATAGACGGTAAAGCTGACTCCCATTTCCTGGACTGTGGCCTCTGCCATCTGCCGGCGCGCTTCCAACTCCCCCTCATCCAGCGATTGAAGATGCTTGACCAGGCGCCGGGCAGGTTTTCGGGTAACGCCCTCCTCGTCAATCAACTCGTCAAAAAACTTTGTCGAATCGTACTGGTTCCAATCAATACTCATACCGATGCGTCCTGTCTCTGATGCCATTTCCATCTGCATCCCGGTAACACGCCCTCAAATGGCGCAATAAGATGCGTAATTACGCTCAATACAGTTGAAATACAGCTGTTTTTTGCTCATTCATACAACAGCAAGTTATAGGCCAGTTTTAAGAACACGCCGAAATCGGCGCCATAACAAGTGTAGAGCAATACCGTTATCGCACAGGAGGAGGATGAAACAATAACCAAGCCGGGTAGTGAGGCATTGTCTAAACTGAAGACAGTGAACGGTTTCGTCGCGCTAGACGACATCGGCGCGAGACCGGGCGGTCGGCAGCCTGTCCTGCGCCCTGCAGATTCGTGGAGGTAAGCATGAATGATCCCTGGCTAAACCCTGCCGGAACCGACGGGTTCGAATTTGTCGAGTACAGCTCGGATCATCCCGAGCAGTTGGCTCAGCTGTTCGAGAATCTGGGCTTTCGTGCGATCGCCCGGCACCGCAGTAAACAGGTTACCCTGTACCGCCAGGGCGACATCAATTTTATTCTGAATGCCGAACCCGCCGGTCAGCCCCTCGCGTTCCAGCGCCGTCACGGCCCCAGTGCCAACGCCATCGCCTTTCGGGTCAAGAATGCAGCACAGGCGATCCGGCACCTGCAGTCACAGGGCGCAACGCTGATCGCCAGCGGTGCCGGGCCAATGGAACTGTGCATCCCGGCGATCGAAGGGATAGGCGGCTCGCTGATTTATCTGGTCGATCGCTACGGTATGCACGATATCTACGAAATCGACTTCATACCCATCGACGGCGTCGACCAGCGTCCGGCGGGCGTAGGCCTGACGTTGATTGACCATCTGACCCACAATGTCGAGCGCGGGCATATGGACCGTTGGGCAGAGTTTTACCAGCGCTTGTTCAATTTCCGTCAGATCCGCTATTTCGATATCAAGGGTCGGCTGACCGGCCTGCATTCCCGGGCCCTGACCAGCCCTTGCGGTCAGATTCGTATCCCGATTAACGAGTCCAGCGACGACCAGAGCCAGATCGCCGAATACCTGCGCGAGCACAATGGCGAAGGGATTCAGCATATCGCCCTGGCCAGCGAGAATATCTATGCCAGTGTCGACGCGTTACGACAGCGCGGCGTCAGGTTTATGCAAACCCCGGACAGCTATTTCGATGCCATCGACCAGCGCCTGCCCGGGCATGGCGAAGACCTGCAACAGTTGCGTCGCCTGCAGATTCTGATCGACGGAGAAGCGCTGGATAAGATCAATGAAGACCTGCTGTTACAGATATTCACCGATACCGTTATCGGACCGATCTTCTTCGAGATCATCCAGCGCAAAGGCAACCAGGGTTTCGGCGAAGGCAATTTTCAGGCGCTGTTTGATTCCATTGAACAGGATCAGGTGAAACGCGGCGTGATTAAGCCCGGCGGGGATTGACTACCGCGGCAGGCGGCAGGCGGCAGGCGGCAGGCGGCAGGCGCAATTAAGACTCAAGAATCTGATTAGTGCTTTGCATCTGCGGCGGGAAAGCGCGGTTTGAACAGACCTGCTTGCTGCGCCTTATGCACTTCGGCCATCAGATCGATCCGAGTCAGGTGGTAGAGTGTTTCCATCCGGTCGATCACATAATAAATCGGTTGCAGAATATCGATACGGTACGGCGTGCGCAGTGCGTCCAACAGCTGAAAGGGTTGGTGCACAGGCCGGCCAACGCCGTCCGTTGCCTTAGCCGTGGAGGCCTCAGATGCCTGGCTGCTCCCGGATAGCGCATAGCTTGTCTCCGCAAAGGAGGAAAGGATACCGCCGCCGTAGATGCGTACACCGCGCGGGGTATCAACCAGGCCAAACTCCACCGTCAACCAGTATAACCGGGCCAGATAGGCGCGCTCTTGCGGCGTGGCTTTCACACCAAGCCGCCCGTAGGTCTGGGTGAATTCGGCGAAATGCGGATCGGTCAGCATCGGGCAGTGACCGAAGATCTCGTGAAAGATATCCGGCTCCTGAATGTAATCGATATCCTCCTGCGTGCGGATAAAGGTAGCGACGGGGAATTGCTTGCTGGCTAACAGCGCAAAAAAACGGTCGAAAGAGATCAACGCCGGTACCCGCGCTACGCGCCAGCCACTGCTGCGCGCCAGAGCGCGATTGAGTTCATCCAGTTGCGGAATCCGGTCTTGCGGCAGCGCCAGTTGCGTCAGGCCGTCCAGATATTCGCTGCAGGCACGCTCGGGCAGCAGCGACAACTGGCGCGTGATCAGGCGGTTCCAAACGGCATGCTCGTTGTCGGGATAATGTATAACCCCGTTGGCATCGGCGGTACGAGCTTTATAAGCGCACGTATTCGGCATCACACTCCCCCTCAGCAAACGCTGAACTACTTCGGGTTAGACCGTAATAAACCCAATAGATCCCTGAACAGACTCAAGGCTTGTCATCACTTCGCAGCGAGTTTAAATCGGCTTTAAGTGCTACGTTATCTCACATCAAGGGACGCCCGGCGCTGCGCAAACAACCGCCGATCATCAGACAGATGTAAACGTCACCTACTATTTATAGACGATCGCGTTATAGACGATCGCGGAGGGTGACGATAAACATGCCAGCGTTCGCCGCGAAACAAGCGCTCTGACTCAAAGGTGGCGCCAATCGCCTGAGCCAGGCGCAGCGATGCCTGATTGTCCCGATGAATAAAGCTGATCAGGGCAATATCGGGCAGGTGCTCTAAACCGGCGGCCTGAACAGCCCTTGCCGCTTCACTGGCAAAGCCTTTGCCCCAGTATTGCGGCGCCAGCGCCCACTTGATCTCTGGACTGGGCCAGTCAAAGGGGTACCAAAAACCCACAGTACCCAACACGCGCCCGCTGGACTTTTCCTCGACAGCATAAGGTCCATAACCCCGCAGGTGCCAGTGTCCGACCATGCCGCTTAGGGTACGCCAGGTTTCGCCCTCACTCAGCACCCGTCCCATGGTGTATTTTGTAGCAACGTCAGACCCGTAATAACGGTGCAGGTCTTGCCAGTCATCGCTATGAAACTGCCTGAGTCGCAAGCGTTTGGTTTCAAGCTGGTCTGGAACCAGAAAATCCATATCAACAGCCTTCCACCAATAACAAAGTACACTCGGAATTTTCATTACGTATCTGTTTGACCGGCGCATATTCCGGCGAATCAACGAAGGCCTGCGCGTCTTTCATACTGGGGAACTCGATAATCACGATGCGGGTCGGGGTCCAAAGCTCCTGTTCCCGCACCTCCATCGCCCCACCTCTGGCCCGGTATACTCCGCCAAATTTCTCGGCGATGGGTTTGGCCAACGCTTTATAGGCCTCGTAGGCGACAGGGTCGGTGATTTTGGTATCTACAATCAGGTAGGCATTCATCGGCAAGTCCTTAGTGTTTAAAGCTGTGTATTATTATCCGCGTTTTATTAATACACCCAGCTATCCACCGGGTACAGTCCGCCGATCACCATATACTCCCCTTCCCCCTTGAGCAGCCCCGGGAACAGGCTATCGAAACAGAACACCTTGGCGCGCGGCACCCTGATAGCGACCACCCGGTCTCCAAATTCAGAGGCGCGTTCGGGATCACGGGAGAAGGAGTTGAGGTTGTTCAGCAGCAGGACGGGTTGATGTTGTTCGCTAACGCCTAGCTGTTCGATCTGCTCGAGCTTATTAACCCCCCGATAAAGGCGCAAATGCGGCGCTGCAGGAGCGAGGCCTGCCGAGTCGTGCGGGTTGCCTGAAACACCCGCATAGCCGAGGGACAGCTCATACTGGCAGTAGCTGTAAACAAGATCCAACTGGGCTTCCAGGGCATTGGTGTTGTAAAGGCCACGGGCCCTGGCCTCCAGATAAGCACGGTAGCTGTCGCCGCTTAAATCCCGAATGGGGCCCTTATGAAAGCGCGGTAGTAATCCGAAACGGGATTCAACCCAGGCTTTCAGCACCGCGCCCTCGCGACCGTCTGTGTCGAAAAACCACCCCCGCAACATGCGCTGCCAGTTGGCTTTGGGCCGCCCGCGTCCCCCCTGGCGGTACCCCAGGGCAGAAGGATCATCCAGACGAAAATGGATCGTCACATAATCGCAAAACTGCTCGGCACGCTGTGACGCTTCACCCAAGCGAGCTAAACGCTGAAACAGATCTGAATGCAAAATCGCCACATTGTCGATAAACAGCGGTGCGGGGTGCTGCTGATAAGTCAAACCGCCCAGTATCTGCGCCGGCAAGTTGCACCGATTGATTGGTAGCCCTGCCGCCCTTGGCAAGGTAGGTAAATCCGCCTGCATAATCCGACACTCACGACAATTTGTCGTCATTAACCCTACACGAAATTGGATATTGTCAGATACCCACCAGACGAACCATCGCTTCCTTTTGATACGAAAAAACACAAAAACACTTCAATAACATAAGCTTATAAAAATTTTTCTTTTATGGCACAGCCTTTGCGATGTGAGAGCTGTGAAGCAAGTTTCAAACTGTGGCATTAAAGGAGAGTAACCATGGCAATTCGTCAGTGTGCAATTTACGGCAAGGGTGGTATCGGTAAATCCACCACCACGCAAAACCTGGTAGCGGCGCTGGCCGAAGCCGGCAAGAAAGTCATGATCATCGGTTGCGACCCCAAAGCGGACTCCACCCGTCTGATCCTGCACTCCAAAGCACAAACCTCCGTTATGGAGAAAGCCGCCGAACTGGGTACGGTTGAAGACCTCGAGCTGGAAGATGTACTTCAGGTTGGCTACGGCGACGTGAAATGCGTCGAGTCCGGTGGCCCTGAGCCGGGAGTTGGTTGTGCGGGACGGGGGGTTATCACCGCGATTAACTTCCTCGAAGAGGAAGGCGCGTATACCGACGATCTGGACTTTGTCTTCTACGACGTTCTGGGTGACGTGGTTTGCGGCGGTTTCGCCATGCCGATCCGCGAAAACAAGGCGCAGGAGATCTACATCGTCTGTTCCGGTGAGATGATGGCGATGTACGCCGCAAACAACATCTCCAAGGGTATCGTGAAGTACGCCAGCTCCGGCAGCGTGCGACTGGCGGGCCTGATCTGTAACTCGCGCAATACCGACCGGGAAGACGAACTGATCATCGCCCTGGCCGAAAAGATCGGCACCCAGATGATTCACTTCGTTCCCCGCGACAATATCGTTCAGCACGCTGAAATACGCCGCATGACCGTGATCGAATTTGATCCGAAATGTAACCAGGCTGACGAGTACCGCGCGCTGGCACAAAAAGTCATCGCCAACACCATGTTCGTGATCCCCAACCCCGTCACCATGGACGAGCTGGAAGATCTGCTGATGGAGTTCGGCATCATGGAAGTTGAAGACGAGACCATCATCGGCAAGACCGCTGCCGAACTGGCCGCCGAGGCGTAACAACCACTCTCTTTGCCGCTTTAGCACCACAGCAGGCTCCGGAGCCAGGCCTCAGACCCTGGAGGCCGGAGTCCGGCAAGGTCAGTAAAGCGACGGTCTGTGACGACCGACTCACGTGACAATGAAGGTACTCAATTATGACGAGTCTAAATGTAGAAGAGACGAAGGCCCTCATCGAAGAGGTGCTTGAAATCTATCCGGAGAAGGCGCGCGAAGACCGTGCCAAGCACCTGATGGTGGCCGAGCCCGGCCAGGATACCAAAGGCTGTATCACGTCCAACCGTAAGGCCCTGCCCGGGGTCATGACCAACCGGGGCTGTGCCTATGCCGGTTCCAAGGGTGTTGTCTGGGGACCGATCAAGGACATGATCCATATCTCCCACGGTCCGGTTGGTTGCGGACAGTACTCACGCGCCGGACGGCGTAACTATTACGTCGGTACCACCGGTGTGGATAGCTACGGCACCATGAACTTCACCTCCGACTTTCAGGAAAAAGATATTGTCTTTGGTGGCGACAAGAAGTTAGAGCTGCTGATTGATGAAATCGAGACCCTGTTCCCGCTCAATAAAGGCATCTCCATTCAGTCAGAATGCCCCGTGGGTCTGATCGGTGACGATATCGAAGCCGTATCCAAGATCAAGGGTGCCGAGATCGATAAAACCATCGTACCGGTTCGCTGTGAAGGCTTCCGGGGGGTGTCCCAGTCTCTGGGTCACCATATCGCTAACGATGCCGTTCGCGACTGGGTCCTGAGCGAAGACAACAAGAAGGAGGTCGGTCCTTACGACGTCGCCCTCATTGCCGACTACAACATCGGCGGTGACGCCTGGTCTTC
>JBFGYY010000153.1:0-6772 GCA_041587095.1 Motiliproteus sp.
CCCTGCTCATTAACCAAACGGGTCCCCATCTCCAAACGGTAAGGCTGAATCAGATCCAGTGGGCGAAGTACACAGTACAGGCCGGATAAAATCCGCAGGTTATCCTGGGCAAAGGCCAGCGCCGATGAGTCCAGGTTTTCGGCGTCCAGACCGGTATACACATCGCCTTTGAAGGCCAGGAGCGCCTGTTTGGCATTGTCAGGACTGAAGGGTGGTTGCCACTGCTCATAACGGGCAGCATTCAGGCTGGCCAATTTATCGCTGAGCTTCATCAGTCCCGCAATATCCTGAGGCGCCAAGGGGCGTAACTGTCTGATCAGCGCTTCGGATTGATTGAGAAACTGGGGTTGGGTGTAGTGTGGCGTGATCGCTGGTGTTTCAAAGTCCAGGGTCTTGGCGGGGGAGATAACGGTCAGCATTGGGGCTCTCGGTCGATGAAGTCACGTCGGATAGTCATACGGTGTTGCGATAAGGCAAAGTATAAAGCACCAGCGCATGCACCGGGAGAGGCATCGGCATTAAGGGCGTAATATATGCTCAAACGCTTTTAGTGCCTGGGGGAGCGGGATGGCGATCCCGAAACCTTCCCGCCCGGTAACCTGGGTCGACAGTTTCTGGGTGTTGATGCCATATACCTGGCCGCTTTGGTCGAGTAGGGGGCCGCCGCTGTTGCCGGGCAAAATTTGTGTATCGGTGATGATGGCATCAGGCTGCAGGCTTGTCACGATACCGGCAGTGACGTAGTCGCGCTGTCCCATCGGGCTGCCTATGGCATACACCGACGTTCCCTGACTGGGTTTTAACTCGCTTGGGTTCAGGTATGGCGTGCGCAGCCCGGGTACCCTGAGTAATGCCAGATCCAGCTTGTCACTTAATGCAACCAGTTCCGCCTGCAGCGAGGCGCCATCTTTGATTATGATCGTGAAACGTTGTGCCAGTCGGGCCATAGCGCTTTTTTGTCGAAACTCGGCCCGGGCGAGGCGGTATTTGCGCTGCTGAAGCTGTGATGCCTCCGCCGCTTTATCGTAATCGCCTTTCCAGCGCTGATAACGCTTGAGCATGATCTGGTAGTCTGAATTAGCCAGTGTTTGCCCGGCGCGCCCGGCATTATCCCCAATGGCCTGCTGGTAGCGTTGCAGTTCCGCTTCCATGTTGGATAGACGGGTACGTTCGCCGCTCAGCCAGGTTTGTTGATCCGTGATCTGCTTGTTTTCGGCTCTCAGGGCGTCCTGTTGCTGCTTCCAGACCGGATTTTCGGTGGGACGCACCACGTGCCGATTCGTGAGAATGTAGCCAATATCACTGATAAAAAAACCGGACCCCACACTGAGAGGCGTTTTTATTGATACGACAGAGAGCGTAGCCGTTTCAATGGGCGTCTGCGGGTTGTATCGTTTGTTTAATGCTTCGGCGAGATCCACACCCATTCGGCGCGGTGTCTTTGCAACCACCGGCTTGGCTGTGTTTGTCTGAGCTCGCCGCTGCTGCTTGAAAGGCTTGTCGCTGAAGTGCCATTGCCCGTCGGTATCCCGGTATTTATAAATCTGTGCCTGTGATGGGAGCGCGAAGCAGGACAGCCCGAAGAACAGCAGCAGGTATAGACCGATAATTTTAGAGCCCTGTGCGTTCATTCAACGGTACCTGTTATCTGGCCGGTGCGATGTCTGATGATGCCCCGTGCAATCAGCAGCAGAGATTTGTACCCGGCAGCGAACGGGGGTAAACCATCGCGTACGTACGTTAACGCTAACGCAGCATGCGGGATGTATCAAACCGAAACCTTGATCGTTATCAGCAAAAAGACGCTTGGCAGACAACGAGTCGCGTATGGGAGCCTGAAGCCTTGTTTCCAAGTGCCAAAACAGCACAGGGGCTCCTGTCTTTAGCCTTGCATGCAAAGGTAAAGATGTGGTTTTTGAATCGCGTTCACAGGCCGGACGCAGGGGGTATAAATCTGTTGCTATCTGCCGGCGCTAAAATTTGCAGGGGCAAAATTTAAAGGACCTAACCTTTCAAAGAGCTAACATTTCAAGGAGCTATAGTTTCAAAGAGCCTTAGTTTCAAAGAGCTAGAATTTCAAGCAGCTAAAAGCAGGCCGAGTAAAGGCTCCCCTGGGCAGGGCCCGCTTTTCGCTATACTGCGGCCTGCTCTGCTAGGGGTCAGGAATGCAGACGCACATTTAGCTCATCCACCGCCTCGGACCAGTCCGAGTCACCGGCCAGTGCTTCGCGCAGAAACGCGGCCTGTGTCGGGCTCCAGTAGCTGGCCTGGTCCAGACGCTGCTGCGGGAGCAGGGGTTTGTGGGTAGAGATAAAAAGATCTATATCTTTATCGCTGCTCGCTAATCCTAATTGTTCGAACAAGTTGTTGATGCCGTGATTGCAGGTTTCCATGCCGACCTCCGTTGCCTTGTCGGCCCCTGCCGGTTGGTTGATGCCGCGCAGGGTTAAATGAGCTGTCCCGGATCGGGTTGTATTGGGGGGGGGCGGATTCAATAAGCGCTATCCGCCACCGGGTAACCCTGATACAACGCTATCTTAAAAATAGCCCAATCCGGCACGTCTGAGTCAAAATCAGGCATGAGTATAGTTGACTATGATCATTTGTAGGGCCGTGCGACGATGAAAGTGCTGGCGCGCCCGGACGGTGTCAGGCGCGTTGGCGATTCCAGACATGGCGTATCAGGGCGCTTATGATGACGCCCGGGATAATCAGGCTCGCCAGCAGCAGTTTATTTTCCAGCGTAATACCCAGTGCTGAGGCGCTGGTAATCACCAGTGCCGAAAATATCAGCCCGCAAAAAGTTAGTATCAGCGCCGTCATAAAGCTTGAAGCCACTTGCAGGGCATTCAGGTTCTTGGCTTCGTAGAGAAGGTAGGCGGCAGTTGTCAGGTAGGTTGCGACGATGATCCAGGAACCCATATCGTGAGTACTCACAGTATTTCCGCTAGTTGTTGTTTTTTTATTAGCGTTAGACTCTAGAGGCTGGTCGTGCTGATGCCTACTCGACTTTTGTCGATCTCCAGCGATATGGGGGGATAATACTCTGCTGTCGAGTGCAGCAGGGCGCTTTTCCTGTATTATTAGCCACTTAAATTCAGCGTCAAAAAGGGCACGGCAGTTTCATGAGCAATAAGCGCGTTCTTACAGGTATCACCACCACCGGCACCCCCCATCTGGGAAACTATCTTGGTGCTATTCAACCTGCGGTCACAGCCAGTCAGGACCCTTCACTGAGTTCTTTTTTCTTTTTGGCAGATTTTCACGCGCTCATTAAGTGCCATGATCCGGAGCGCGTGGCGCGCTCTACCCGGGAGATCGCGGCAACCTGGCTGGCGTTGGGTCTGGATACTAATAACGCTACTTTTTACCGCCAGTCGGATATCCCTGAAATCCCGGAGCTGACCTGGATATTGACCTGCCTGACATCCAAGGGCCTGATGAATCGTTCTCACGCTTACAAGGCATCGGTCGATGAGAATCGCGCTTCCGGGCGTGCCGATGATGATGATGGTGTGACCATGGGGTTGTTCAGTTATCCGGTGTTGATGGCTGCCGATATCCTGATGTTCAATGCCAAGCACATTCCCGTGGGCAAGGATCAGATCCAGCATATCGAGATGGCTCGGGATATCGCCGGGCGTTTCAACCACACTTACGCCCCGCTGTTTGATATGCCGGAAGCGATGGTCGATAACGACCCCCTGACACTCTCGGGTCTCGACGGTCGCAAAATGAGTAAAAGTTATAACAATACCATTCCGTTATTCTGTAGCCGTGACGAGCTGCGGAAGCTGATCAACCAGATCAAAACCGATCTGCGTCAGCCCGGCGAAGCTAAAGACCCGGACGATAGCACCTTGTTTGAACTGTATGCGTCGTTTGCTGATGCGCAGCAAACGGCGGCATACCGTCAGCGGTTTGCCGAGGGGATTGCCTGGGGTGATGCCAAGACTGAACTGTTTGAGCTGTTGGATGGCCAGTTAAGTGCCCCGCGTCAGCGCTATGATGAGCTGATGCGCGACCCCGGCCATCTGGAGCAAATCTTGCTGCAGGGTGCGGAAAAAGCCCGCGCTATTGCCAGCCCTTTCCTTCAGCAGATCAAACAGGCGGTTGGCTTACGCGCGCTGGACTTCGTTCCCGCTGTGAGCAGTGAAACAACGAAAGCCAAGAAAGAGCAGAGCGAAGACGCGCGAGCTCGCGCAGAAGAGGGGCGTAAGCGTGCGATCTTAAAGCAGATACAACCGTTATTGGACCAGGTCTTTGCTGCTGAGGATAAAGCCTTAGCGGCCCGCGAGCTGATCGCCCTGAAAGAAACCGAGGTTGAAGGGTTGAAGAAGAAAGCGCGCCAGAAGGCCGAAAATGAGCTGGAACTGTTACGCGAAGCGTTGGCTGAACAGCTTTCCTAAGCCGTATTTTTTATCGGGTGAGGCCCGTTAAGGTTTCGCCGCTTCCGGGCTGACTTTGCGTTCCCCGGGACAATGCAAGTGGATGTGGGTATAGCGCGAATAACGCTGCTCTCATACGGTGGCGCGGTTTCAGGTGTGCAGGGTGGAGGTAACACGGATGTATGACACACTGATTGATGCTGAACAACTGGTCGGCAAACTCGAGGACCCGGCTTGGGTTGTGGTGGATTGCCGTTTTGATCTGATGCAGCCCGATGCGGGACGTGCCGCTTATCTGGCCGGACATATTGGCGGCGCGCATTATGCGCACCTTGATGAGGATCTGTCGGCACCGGTTACCCGGACCAGCGGTCGCCACCCATTACCTGCCGTCGATGAGCTGGTGTCACGTCTGCGTGCCTGGGGCATCAGCGCGGACAGCCAGGTGGTTGTTTACGATGATATGGGTGGTGCGATCGCGGCGCGCCTGTGGTGGCTGTTACGCTGGGTGGGCCATCGTGCGGTGGCCGTACTGGACGGTGGTTTAGATCGCTGGCAGCAAGCCGGATTGCCCGTAACCCCTGTGCTTCCTGCGGCCGGACAGGGTGACTTCAGTCCGCCGGAAGCATGCGATGCGCTGGCTGACGCGAAGGCTTCTGCGGCTTCACCGGTGTCGGCAGCCGTATTACTGGCGAACCTTCAAACTACGCCCTACCGAATCGTGGATGCCCGAGCCCAGGCGCGCTTTCGAGGTGAGCTTGAGCCGATAGACCCGGTTGCCGGACATATTCCTGGCGCGGTGAACCACCCCCATACGCAAAACCTGCTCGACGGCCGGTTCAAGTCACCGCAAACCTTGCGCCAGCAATGGTTAGACCTGCTCGGCGAGGGCTCCGTGGATGATGTCGTGCACCAATGTGGCTCGGGTGTCACAGCTTGCCACAACCTGTTGTCGATGGAAGTGGCCGGTCTGTCAGGCTCGCGCCTGTATGCCGGATCCTGGAGTGAATGGATTCGCGATCCGAACCGCCCGCTGGCCCGCGGCTGAGCAGGACGAACGCTCCGCCGTCGATGTGTGCTGATCACACGATCAGTACGGTATTACGCCCTGCCGCTTTTGCTTCGTACATACCTTTATCAGCCCGGTCGATCAGGGCTTCCATCTGATCGGCATCGCGCGACTGTGTAATGCCGATACTGACCGTCAGGTTTTTCTGATGCCCGGTAAAGGTCGTGGTTGCAATGATTTTTCTGGCCCGCTCAGCCCAGGCGAGGGCTTCTTGGGCGGCGGTCTCCGGTAGCAGCACGATAAACTCTTCTCCCCCCCAGCGACCGAGTATATCGACTGCGCGCAGGCTCTGGCGCAGTAGGTCCGCCAGTGCAGACAGCGCCAGATCCCCTTCGTTATGGCCGAAACTGTCATTGATCTGTTTGAAATGATCGATATCGATCATCGCGATAGTGCAGTGGTGCTTGAATCGCTCGTGACGTGACAGCTCATCCTGGATGCGTTTTTCGATAAACCGACGGTTGTAGCAACGGGTTAAGGGGTCAAGAATCGCGGCCTGGCGTAGCTCGTCAATCAATTGATTACGTTCAGAGATATCTCGTACGATTGCCATCATCTCGGTCTTTTCTTCGATCTGAATCTTGGCAATGGTGACTTCGATGGGAATTTCTCTGCCATCGGATCGCAGTGCCCGGACCGCCGCGCGGGTTTGCATTGGTCGGGAGTCGATGGGGGAGTCCCGAAAGCCTTTTATGTAGCTGGGGTGCTTAGCGCGAAAGCGTGCCGGAATCAGTTGGTCGAGTTGGGTGCCCTGGTAATTTTGGTCATCGGGAATACCGAAAATATCCCGCGCCGCATTGTTGATCATGCAGATATTCTGGTTGTTGTCGATGGTGATCAGGCCATCGTAGGCGGATTCCACCACGGCCTGGAAGCGACTGTTACTGAAATGGAGCTCGCGCTCAAGCTTCTTCTTCTCGGTGATATCGATGCAGGTATTGAGGATACGGGCGATGCTGCCTTCCTGATCCATGACGGGTGAAAAGTTGAAGCGCCACCAGCGAGTTTCGCTCTGTACGTCAATGGCAAGTTCCTGCTCGAGAGCTTTTTGACTCTTGCGGCAGTTGATCAGGCATTGCCTTATCGGTTTGGCGAGGTAGCGCGGAAAGATTTCAGACAACTCCGCGCCGAGGATCTCTTCACTGGGGCTGGAGACGACCTCTTCGTAGAGGGAATTGGCACTCACAAGCGTGAAGCGGTCGGCGCTGTGCCAGGTGAAGATCGCTACACTGGCACCAATGGCTTCGATAGAGGACTGCAGCGTGGCATGAGATCCGGTCGAGAACATTCACAGGCTCCTGGGGAGGGCAGTTCG
>JBFGYY010000154.1:0-6746 GCA_041587095.1 Motiliproteus sp.
CGCCTGGGGCGCCCGTTGCCGTCGGTGCTCAGCGAGGATGAGGTTGAGGCATTGCTTAGTGCCCCGGATCCGCAGGATCCAGTACAGTTTCGGGATCGGGCGATGCTGGAGCTGTTGTACGCCTGCGGGTTGCGGGTCAGCGAACTGATTTCACTGCAGGTGAGTCAGATCAATCCGCGTCAGGGTGTGATTCGGGTCACTGGCAAGGGCGGAAAAGAGCGGCTGGTGCCTATGGGTGAAGAGGCGCAGTCCTGGGTAATGCACTACCTGCGTGAAGGCCGGGTGCTGTTACTGGGGGCCCGGATCAGTGACGTGGTTTTCCCCAGCCAGCGAGGTCAACAGATGACCCGGCAGGCATTTTGGTATCGGATTAAACATTACGCCCGGCTGGCGGGCATCGAGAAGCCGTTATCACCTCACACATTGCGGCATGCCTTTGCGACCCATCTGCTGAACCATGGTGCAGACTTACGTGTGGTGCAGCTGCTACTGGGGCATAGCGACCTCTCTACGACGCAGATTTATACACATATCGCCCAGCAGCGTTTACAATCGATGCACGAGCAGCATCACCCGCGGGGGTGAGGGAACCAAGTCGGCCTGTATGACTCTAAAGGCCATCTTTCAGATAGCCGGGGATCGATCCCGGCTTTGACATGTTGAGGCATAGTATGCAAGCACGCACGTTGGTTAGTGGTTTGGGCGCGACGGTTATCGGGTTCGCCGCAGCGTTGGCACCGGTATTCTCTTGGGCAGGCCCGGCGGAGGAGATCCGTACCAAGCTTGAAACCATCAACCCGCAGGTGCAGATTGTCAATGTCGCTCCTGCGCCACTGGCGGGAATTTACGAAGTTGAACTGGCGAGCGGCGAAGTGCTGTACAGCAGTGAAAACGGAGATTACTTTCTGCTGGGGCAGTTGTATCAGGTGCGTGAGGAGGGGTTTGTAAACCTGACCGACCAGCGCAAAAAAGTGCAGCGCAAAGCCGCACTGGATAACCTGAAGCGCGAAGATATGGTGGTGTTTTCACCCGAAGGGCCGGTGAAAGCCGTTTTGCATGCCTTTACCGATGTTGATTGTGGCTATTGCCGTAAGCTGCACGATGAGATGGATGATTACAACAAGCTGGGCATCGAGATCCGCTACCTGGCATTCCCCCGGGCGGGCGTTGGTTCCTCGGCATACCGGAAGATGGTGTCAGTCTGGTGCTCCGACAACCGTCAAGAAGCGATGACGGCGTCCAAGGCGGGGCGTTTTGTTGAGGAAAAAACCTGTGACAATCCGGTTACCGCGCAGTACGAGTTGGGACAGGTTCTGGGCGTGACAGGTACGCCATCACTATTGCTTGAAGACGGTTCGATGATGCCGGGTTATGTGCCCGCCGAGCGTTTAGCGGGTGTGTTGGGTATCAACTAATTCACGCACGTTAGCGACTTTTCCTGTTTTAGCGACCTGTTGCACATAAAGTTGTTACCTATAAAAAAGCCCCTGCTGTTATTGGCAGGGGCTTTTTTGTGATGGCTGCGTGCCTTTGCGCTCTGGACTGAGTGCCTCAATCCCGGGCGCGCGCTCGTGTACCAGCCGCTATGCCGTCATGTCACCACAATGACCCGCAGTGCATCCAGCTGCAGTTGCGCGTGGGTCAGGTGTTCAACCGCTGCGGCACCGCTTTGCTCCAGATAGCTGATCTCATCGGCACGGATATTGGGGTTTGCGAGCGCCAGTGTGCGCAGGCGGTCCAGTTCGTCGTGGCTTTCGGCGGCGAGCCGCTTTTGGGCTTCGGCAAGCAGCGGTGGCAGTTGCAACTGGGCTTTTTGCTGCGCGATGCCGATCAGTTGCTGAATTGACTCGCGGGCATGGCGCACCACCTGGTTGGCTGTGCCGCGTGGCGTGCGCTTGAGCAGCGGTGCTAGTTTGTCGGCTGGCAGGGCCTGACTCAGGTCCATGCCATTGACATCCACAACGACCCGCACCATCGCGGCAGGCAGATAGCGCGTTAACTGCAAGTGGCGCGGCGCCGGGCAGTGCAGGGTGAAAATGGTCTCCAGCAGCAGCGTGCCGGGCTTCAGAGGCGGCAGCTTCAGGCTGCTCACCGCCGTATTCCCCCACTCGCCGTCGGCGATCATCTCCATCGCACCTGCCACCATGGGGTGTTCCCAGGAGAGAAAGTGCATGTCGTCGCGACTGAGGGCCAGGTTGCGCTGGAACGTGGCGGTCATGCCGTCGTTGCCAAGCCCCGGGAAGCTGGGGCATACCATGTGGTTCCCGGGCTCGATCAGCCAGCTCTGGCTGCCGTGGCTTTGCTGCTCTACGCCGAATTCGTCGAACACCCGCTCCATATAGCTGGCCAGTTCCAGGCTGCCGGTTGCATGGGCCACCGATTGGACGACTTCGGCGGCATGGCGGGGATTGCAGGAGTTGAGTTCCAGCAAGCGGTTGCGACCGGCTTGCAGGCTCGCTTCAGCCTGCCGGGCCGCCGTGCGACTCCGGGTGATCAGTGGCTCCAGCAGGCCGCTGTCATCGGCTGCAAGCAGGGCTGCGTGCAGCGCGTCCTGATTGCTCTGGTAGAGGCTGAAACCGGCGGCGCAAGGTGTCTCGAAGGCGTTGATGCCCTCATGAAACCAGCGTTGCAGCCGCTGCATGGCGCTGCCCTGATACACCGGGCTGTGAATCTGTACGGCTTGCTGCTGGCCGATACGGTCGAGGCGGCCGATGCGTTGTTCGAGCAGATCGGGATTCAGAGGCAGGTCAAAGAGTACCAGGTGGTGAGCGAACTGGAAGTTGCGGCCTTCGCTGCCGATCTCGGAGCAGATCAGGGTCTGGGCGCTAAGGTCTTCATCGGCAAAATAGGCGGCCGCCCGGTCGCGGGCGATCAGGGACAGTCCCTCATGGAACACGGCGGTGCGAATACCGACCCGCAGGCGCAGATACTCTTCCAGAGCCTGGGCGGTCGTGGCGCTGTGACAGATCACCAGAGCCTTCTCGTCGGGGTGGCGATCAAGCCAGTCACCCAGCCAGCTGACACGGGGGTCGCTGCTGGTCCAGTCCGGACCCAGCAGGCGCTCAGGGTGCAGGGCGTCGTTAAGATCGGCACCGTCGATCCGGCTGAGGTACGCCTCCGGGGCCGCGAGGGGGTGGCTCTGCAGGTGGCGTTCGGGGAAACCGCTGACGGCGTCACGGGTGTTGCGAAACAGTACGCGGCCAGTACCGTGCAGATCCAGCAGCTGATGGATGGCGTGCTCGATGGCCCGGGTCTGTTCGTCGGTGTCAAACGCAGCGGCCAGATCGTTCATGGCTTCGTCGCCAAGATAGCCGGCCAGTTGCTGCCAGAGTGGCGAATGGGCCTGCAACTGTGCCGCGGCATCGTCGTCGAGTAACCGTTGTACCAGATCGCTGACAGGCCGGTAAGCGGCCTCTTCGTCGGTAAATTTCTGCAGGTCGTAATAACGGTCCGGGTCCAGCAGGCGCATGCGGGCAAAATGGCTTTCAATGCCCAGCTGTTCGGGCGTTGCCGTCAGCAGCAGCAGGCCGGGGATGCTTGTGCCCAGCTCTTCTATACAGTCATATTCCGCACTGCTGTCTTCCAGGCTCCAGTGCAGGTGGTGGGCTTCGTCCACCACGAGCAGGTCCCAGCCGGCGGCAACCGCCATCTGGCGATATTGAGGGTTGTCCGTCATAAATGACAGGCTGCACAGCGCTCGCTGGGTGGTTTCGAACGGGTTGATCAGCGGGGTGCTATCCAGGTCTTCTTCGCTGCGCTCCTGCAGAGCTTCGCAGCGTTCCGCATCCAGGATGGTAAACGCCAGATTGAAGCGGCGCAGCATCTCCACCAGCCATTGGTGAACCAGGCTGTCGGGCACGATGATCAGCACCCGTTCAGCGCGGCCGCAGGTCAGCTGCTGGTGCAGGATCAGCCCCGCTTCGATGGTTTTGCCGAGCCCGACCTCATCGGCCAGCAGCACCCGGGGGGCGTGGCGGGCGGCTACCTGGCTGGCAATATAAAGCTGATGCGGTAGCAGCTGTACCCGCGGGCCGATCAGGCCGTAGGCAGCGGACTGCTGATGCCGGTGGCGGAAGGTCAGCGTATCGAGGCGCAGCTGGAAGGCGCTGTCACGGTCTACTTGCCCGGCAAAGAGCCTGTCCTGGGGCTGGCTGAACCGGACAAAGCTGTCCAGATCGATTTCATGCAGGTGATGGGTTGTGCCGTTGGCATCATCACCGATATAAATCAGGCAGCCGTTGTGCTGCATCTGTTCGCTAACCTGCAGTTGTAACCCTTCATTGCTGACGATAGTCTCGCCAACCGGGTACTCGATGCGGCTCAGAGGCGCGTTATCCACCGCATAGGTTCTCTGCTCGGCGGCGGCCGGGAATACCAGCGACACCCGACGGCCCTGAATCTCATCGACAATTCCCAGGCCAAGTTCCGATTCGGTGTTGCTGACCCAACGCTGGCCGGGGTAAAACTGAGGCTGTGACAACGGTGCTGTTTCCTTCTAGATGGTTTTTAGTGCGGTCGGGACACTCAGCTTGGCGATGAAGAGAGCCTGACTATTTGCAGGGGGGCGATGATAGGGCTAATCCGGGCATTGCGCAAAGTGGTTAACGCCCGCGCCGGATCTGCTAGCCTCTGTTGGCGCCTCTGCGCTGTCAGTTTAGCTGGTTTTGCTGGTACGGAAAGTAGCCCGCAGGGTGCGGGGGGGAGTCGGTCGCGTGCAGTACGTTTAAACGCGTGTCATGATCGACGGCTGGCGGCTTGTTATCTGCTGCTGGCAAACGGTGGTACAGGCCTGTTGGTTTTCTGCGAGGTGTATGGTGAATAATCTTGATCTGACGCTGATCGTGAATTGGCTGGGGTTGTGCGGCATTGCCGTCTTCGCGGTGTCCGGTGCGTTGGATGCCGCACGGCGCGAGATGGATATCCTGGGTTTTATCCTGATCGGAACCGTGACCGGGCTCGGTGGCGGGACGTTGCGTGATCTGTTGCTGGGTGCTGCGCCTGTCTACTGGGTGCGCGAACCGGTGTATGTTGCGATCTGTCTGGTGGTGGCGAGTATGACTTACTTTGTTGCGCCGTACATCGGCTCGCGGCGCCGGGCCTTGTTGTGGATGGATGCGATCGGTTTGGCATTGTTTTCCGTAACCGGGACCAAAATCGCCCTGGCACTATCGGTCTCGCCGTTGGTCGCTGTCTGTATGGGGGTGATGACGGCCACGTTTGGCGGAATCATCCGCGACGTACTGTGCGGTGAGTCTCTGGTGCTACAGGGTCGCGAGCTTTATGTCACCGCGTCGCTGGCCGGCGCCTCCAGCTACCTGCTGTTTCATTCCTTGCAGCTTCCCGACCTGTTGGCGCTGCCCGGGGCTGTCGCTGTCGGCTTCGGGTTGCGCGCGGCAGCCATGTTGTTTGGTTGGAAATTGCCGAGTTATCACGGCATGCGCTGAGTCAGCTTGTTTTAACGTGACGCGGACTTCGGCTCAGGCGCACAAGCTAGGCGTGGTCCGGCAAAGCCGTGGCTTGCCCGACAGATAATCCCCGCAATGCGTTAACGGGAGGTCCGCTGAATCAGGCCTGACCGCCTGCTCATACGCCGAATAGATCGGCCCCGCCGCCCCGGGGCTTTTTTGTTGCGGGCGGCTGCCGCAGGCGGGTCGTTTCTTGCTACAATACCGGCCATTTTGTCAGTAACGGCTTCCTCCGCACGGTGCGAGGCAGCCCCGATCAGCAAAGGGCCAGGTGAAGTATGGGATTAAAACCGGTAAAAGTAGGCATCTGCGGCCTGGGTACCGTCGGTAGCGGTACGTTCAACGTCTTGAAACGCAATGAAGAGGAGATCTCTCGGCGTGCAGGACGTTTGATTCAGGTCGCTCAGGTTGGCGCTCGCCGGCCTAATCCAGATTGCGAAACGCGTGGTGTTCAGCTCAGCAGTGATATTTTCGACGTGGCCCGTAACCCGGAAATCGATATTCTGGTGGAGTTGATTGGTGGTGTCGATGTGGCCCGTGAGCTGGTGTTAACCGCGATCGCGAACGGTAAGCATATTGTGACCGCGAACAAAGCGTTGATCGCTGTGCACGGTAACGAGATTTTTGAGGCCGCTCAGAAGAAAAACGTCATTGTGGCTTTCGAAGCGTCTGTGGCCGGTGGTATCCCCATCGTCAAGGCGATTCGCGAAGGCTTGTCGGCCAACAGCATCAACTGGGTTGCGGGTATCATCAACGGTACCGGTAACTTTATTCTTACCGAAATGCGCGATAAAGGTCGCGATTTCGCCGACGTTCTGGCCGAAGCCCAGGAGCTTGGGTACGCCGAAGCCGATCCGACCTTTGATGTGGAAGGGATCGACGCCGCCCACAAACTGACGATTCTGGCTTCGCTGGCATTCGGTATCCCGCTGCAGTTTGATAAGGCTTATACCGAGGGTATCGCCAATATCACCACGGCGGACGTGACCTATGCCGAGGAGCTGGGTTACCGGATCAAACACCTGGGTATTACCCGTCGTACCGATGCGGGCTTTGAACTGCGCGTAGGCAACGAGCGCGTCTACATCCGAACCTGACTGGCGAACTGCGTTCTGAAATTCCGCATCAGCCGTTTCCAGGTTTCCCTGCTGTTCGAGTTCTTGGGCGCGGAGGCGGGATACCAAGGGCGAATCAGGCGCGAGGAGAGCGAGTTTCCTGTACGCTTTCTCGGCAAGGCGCAGCAGTATCTGCGAGGCGAGATAGCGGCTCCTCGGGTCACTA
>JBFGYY010000155.1:0-6686 GCA_041587095.1 Motiliproteus sp.
GGTTGGGGAGCGCCAGGCGGATGACGTGTTTCAGAGTCATGTTTACCTGCTGGAACAGGGCGATCAATCGGTCCTGTTCGATCCAGGCTCGCTACTGACCTGGGAAGATACCCTGCGCAAGATCGAATCGGTGATTCCCTTCGATCATATCCGCTACTTTGTTTGTCACCATCAGGACCCGGATATCACTGCATCGCTGCCATTGATCGACAAGATGGTGACGCGATCCGATGCGGTTGTTGTTTCCCACTGGCGCGCCAAGGCGCTGCTGCAGCATTACAATGTCAGCCTGCCGTTCTGGCTGGTGGAAGAGCACGGCTGGGAACTGCCGTTGCAGGATCGCACCCTGTTATTTCGTTTCACCCCTTATGCGCATTTTCCCGGTGCGTTTGTCAGCTTTGATGAGCTCAGTGGCACCCTGTTTTCCAGTGACCTGTTTGGTGGTTTTACCGATAGTTTCTCCCTGTATGCCCAGGATGAGTCCTATTTTGAACAGATCCGCTACTTTCATGAACACTACATGCCCAGCCGTGATGTTCTGGAATTTGCGTTATCGCAGATCGAACCTTTGCCGGTCAGGCAGATCGCGCCCCAGCACGGTTCGATCATCCCCGAGCACCTGTTGGAATTTATCTATAATCAGCTCAAAACCCTCGATTGCGGGGTGTATATGCTGGCACGCCGTGATACGGATCTGCGCCGTCTGATCGAGTTGAATCAGACGCTGCGGGACCTGACGCAGTCAATGGTGATGCACCGGGATTTTCGTGAGATCGCCACCAGTTTGCAGGAAATCATCGCCCGTCATCTACCGATCAGTTCGCTGGCCATCTATTCGCGTCTCGATAGCGGGGCTCTGATTCATCTGGCTCCGCAACGGATGTATCACGGTGTTGTGGCGGAACCGCCGGAACCGGTGCTTCGGTTGCTGGGGGTGCGCAAACCCTTTGGTGAGCCAGAAGATTCCGGGCAATCACAGGGGAATAAACAGGAGTTTGATCTGCAGGGGGAGTTGACCGGGGTTTCCTGGTTGATACCGCTGTATCCAGGCAAACGGCGAATCTCCAGTGCGGTTGTCCGGTTGAATTTTTCGCAGGCTTTTGATGACTCAGAGGTGATCCGGCGTATTCTGGTTACGGCATTGGGTTACCTTGAAGTGGCAGTCGAGCGGGAAAATATCTATTGGGAGCTCGACCTGGAGCGCCAGCGCTTGTTCGAGCGCTCTATACGCGATCCCTTGACCGGCCTCTACAACCGCATGCATATGCTCAATAGTCTGCACCCGCTGCTGCATATACACGATCGCGATGGTGAGGCGCGCATCGCTGTCGCGGTTTTGGATATCGATCATTTCAAACGTATCAATGATGAGTACGGGCACGGTCGCGGTGATGTGGTGCTGAAACAAGTGGCGCAAACCCTGCAGGAGCTGGTTCGTGCGGCGGATATGGCGGTACGGCTGGGCGGCGAGGAGTTTGCCGTGTTCTTTGTCGGCAGCACATTGGAGGGTGCTCAGCAATTTGCCGAGCGGATTCGCCTGCAGATTGCGGCGATCGAATTACCCTGGCTGGAATTCCCGGTGACGGTCAGCATTGGCGTTGCGGCGCGGGAACAGAACGAACCCCTGGATAGTTTGCTGCATCGGGGAGATATGGCGCTGTATCGCGCCAAAAATGAGGGGCGCAACCGGGTTTGTCTGGCTAAGTCGGTTTCTGAAGACGGTGTAGAGGCGTGATCACCGGGTAATGAGTGATCATTAACGGCTTATCGGCCGGTAAGGGCGCGCCGATAAACGTTAGCAAAAGCTGGCCTGTTGCATTGAAAAGCAGAGCCAGCCTTTTATTGCTTGGCATCTTATTTCTGATGAGAAAAACTGCCAATCGCGTAAGTCTCGTGGCATTTGACGCAGTTATTCATCAAACGACCCAGATCACCGAGTAGTTTCATGGGCGGTTGGCCGGCGGCTGCATCATCGGCCAGTTGCTCAAACTGCTCATGCACCTTTATGGCCAGAGAGCGAAAGCGTGGCACCATCGCATCGGACATCACTGGCTTCATCTCATAGATGGCGATGGTTCCCGATCGGCGTGCGGCTTTTTCAACTTCATCAATATCCCCTTCGGCCAGCGAGCGCGTAATTTCACGAATACCATGCAGGTAGTTGCGCATGTCTTCGAGCATCGCATTGCGCTCTTTGGGGCGTAGCACGATGGTGTAGCGCCCGTCCTCGCTCTCTGCCGCGTTGGCAGATACCGGTAACACCAGGGCGGGCAGCGCTAAGGATGCCGATAACAAAGTAGCTTGCAGGATGGATACAACGTTGCTTTTCATGGCCATAGTGCGGTCTGCCTCTGTCCTTAAACCTTTAGTGTCAACACGTTACTGTAAAAGATAGTACAGTTTCAAGGTGTGGTTGCTATCTTCTCAGGTCAAATTAACGCAGGGAGCGCGCGCAGGAATCGATGCGCGTCAGTCATCACTCAGGTTGAGGCCATGAGCCGTGGGATAAAGCTGCAATAGAGGCGGTCATCCCGTGCCAGCAGAATGCGTGATTTTTGTTGGTGCAGTTGCCAGCGCTGTGGTGCCTCGACCAGTTCGAGTAACAGCTGCAGTGATGAGATTGGTGCACAGGGCGTATTTAATATCTGTGCGATAGCAGACAACCCGTTATCTGCCTCACTCTGAATGATCAAACCTGTGTTAGCGGGACTCTGTTGGGTTATGCCGGGCCGGGAGGGAGGCGCCTGTACCGGATCTTCGCGCAGAACGAGCGCTTGTGCGGCAGGCAAGCGCGGGTTATCCAGATGGCGGCGCAGGTCGCGAACTTGGTTATTGGCCAGCAGCGCACAGATTTGATGTAACCCCCACTGTTGGGGAAGGGTGCGCACGGGCTCAAGAGTGGCCAGGGTTGTTGGCGAAATGAGCGCCTTCTCTTTAGAGAAGAATTTGCGCACGGTTACATCGCGTATCAGGCCACGTAAACTGTTGTCACGAGCATTACCGTTAAATTCAAGCTGTTGCAGTCCTGCCAGCATCCGTTTCAGGCTGAAATCACAGCGCTTGATAAACAGCCAGGCAGGCTCCACGCTGCCGCGCGAGCCTATGCTGTATTTGATGGCATCACGGCCGTCACGAATGCCACCGTTAAGCTGGGTGATAGTCAGAAAGCTCGATTGAAAATCAACCAGACTATCCGGTTGCCTGACGTAGCAGTAGGGGGTTTCTCGCTGGCAGAACCGGATCCACTGGTCTCGTTGTTCCAGTTCGGGCAACACTCGAATAATCATGGCATATGGCTTGTGATAACAGAGGGTGGGAGTATACCGCAGGCGATGGCGAAGCGTTATTCGCGATCCCCGAAGCTGGGTTAAAGACGCTGCCGAATGGCGGCCTGAAATGTTGCGTTGCGGTATTCAAACAGGCGTGCTCTGTGATACAAAGGTCGTACGATGCCTAAGAGGTGGTTGTTAAAGCCCTATGCATGAGCCAGGTTATGCACCCGTTCTGGCAGTATGAGTGTTAGCCGTTATTTGCTTCGGGAAGCGTCTGAATTCAAGACGTATTAGTTCCGGGGCACTTTGTTGGTAGCGCGGTATTCTGTTTAGCGCGCTATCAATAGCAACGAACGTGTCAGTTAAACGAACGTGTCTGTTAACTGAGCTTATAGCAGCCAGACAGCATGTGATGTGTGAGGAAATGATTGACGATGAGTGATCTACCTGGGGTTAGTGCGGACTCGTTGCGCAAAGCGTCTTCCGGTTCTGATACGCAACCCGGCATCGAAGCCGATGTCATGCCTGAGGCAGAGTCTACGCTGCCTGATTCTTTCGGATCTGCGTCTGCACGGCCGGGCTTTTCAGGTTCTGAACTTGAGTCAGCTGACCCGGCAAGGCTTGACCCTGAGCGTCCCCGGTCGACCGACACGGAATTAGCACACCCCGATGCAGAAGGCCTGCCCCAGGTACAACCTTTGGGTGGTGCCTTGCAACGGTTGCAGGTTCACCCGCTGCGAGAGGATCTTTATAACGAGCTGCATAGCCGCCCCTTCCATGTTGTGTCCACGCCGGCGCAGATGACGCATATTGCCATCCAGCATGGCGGTAAATTATTGGAAGAGGAGATGGCGTTACTGACGGCGCTGTGTACCCGCTTTCAAGTGACCGCACCAACGACCAAAATGCCCTGTTTTCATCAGGACTTTGGCTTGTTCGAGCTACGCTGGGAGCGGCATATGGAGTTTTCCGGCTACACGTTTATCCATCAGGGGGGGAATGGTGGCAAGCCCTTTGAACGTAATGCCATCGATTACGTTCCCCGGGAGTGGCTGAACCTGATGCCGGGAACCGTGGTGGCCGCGTTTCATCTTCAGATAGAAGATGGCCAGAAGCACCGGGGCATCACGCCGCTGGAGGTCTCTGACTATTTTGAAAAACTGCGTATGGTCGGCAGTCAGCCGGTTAACGGCATGGCCGAAGTATGGACGACGTTCCGCCTGCACAGCGACGGTTTTGGCCGCTTCCTGATCTACAATATGGGCTTGAGCGAGTCGAAAATGGGACGCCTTAGCCAGCGCTTTATCGAGCTGGAAACGTATCGGCTTATGTCCACGCTGGGCTTACCGTTGGCGAAAGAGCTGGCACCGCAGCTGACGCGCCTGGATCTCAAACTCCGGGAAATTACCCTGGCCATATCCTCGCCGGGAGATACGGACGATGAGCGCAGTCTGTTAACCCGCCTTTCACAGATGGCATCGCAGGTCGAAGCGCACCGGGCAACCACCAACTACCGGTTTTCAGCCACCAGCGCCTATCATCAAGTGGTGCTGCAACGTCTGGAAGTGCTGCGCGAGCGCGAGCGCGAGGTGGCCGGGCATTTGACCATCAATGAATTTTTGGTGCGTCGGTTGTCTCCGGCGGTAAGAACCTGCGAAGTGATGGGCGCACGCCTGGACGAATTGTCGACGCGTATTGATCGCGCCAGTGAGTTGCTACGCACGCGGGTCGAGCTGGGCATTGAGGAGCAGAATCAGCAGCTGCTCAGTTCTATGGACCGGCGCAGCAAGATTCAATTGCGCATGCAGCAAACCGTTGAAGGCCTGTCGGTGGCCGCAATCAGCTATTATCTGGTGGGGTTGTTGAAGATCCTGTTCGAAACCCTCTATGAACTCGGCGTCCCGTTGGATAAAGCGCTCGCGACCGGCTTATCGGTGCCTATTGTCGTGATGACGGTTTGGTGGGGAACACGTCGGATTCATCATCATTTCTCGGCGCTGGATAAAGAAGATAGCGGCAATTAGTCTGAGCCGGTTCTAACGGCATGCCAAACGGGGCAGGTCGGAGCCTACGCGTGTTGGCTATGGCAGGGTTTAAAGTCGGCTAGGTTGAAAGCTACCACGGTTAAGCCTTGGCGCGCGGCGCTTGGCGGCATTACACTGTGTGACGTGCGTAACTTGTTCCGTGCTTATAGCGGTTGTCATGGGTGGATCGGCGTCATTGCATAGCCGTTTGCTATTATCAGATGATGGCTATGCGCAGGGGGCGCGAGGGTCTGCAACAGAGCAACAGATCGCCTCGTACCCCATCAGTTGGTTAGTTAAAGGAAGTGCTACATGGGTATGCAACAGACTATTGAAACAAAATTGAATCAGGGTTTAACCATTGATCATCTGCAGATCGTCAATGAGAGCCATCTGCACCGGGGCCCGGCCGGCGATAGCCACTTCAAGCTGGTTTGTGTGTCGGATGGTTTTGACGGCAAACGGCCGGTGGCGCGTCATCAAATAGTTTATGGCTTGCTGGCAGAAGAGATGCAGGGTGCAATACATGCTCTGGTTTTGCACCTCTATACCCCCGCCGAGTGGGAAGCGCGTAAGGGTGATGTGCCTGAATCCGCACCCTGTAGCGGGCATTGACACATCGTTACTTCGCCCTCTTTGCTTTGCCTGCTCGTTCAGCCATGAGGGCGTATTTTTTGCAAAATTAACCCGGTGGGCGGATGAATATTTATACCTGTCCGTACATCACTCTCTTATAGCGGGTGCAACGATAGGCGTTGCCGGCATTAAGAGGGCTCACCTTGGGCTGACGGCCAAGGTGAATCATCCCTGAGTCAATCTGTTAACCCGTCGGGTTAATCAACAGGAGTCGCGGGTGTTGAAACGTCGAGTCTGGCATTGGCGAGAAAAAAACCACGCACAGTTGCTGGTGGATGGTCAACGTTACTTTCCAGCCATGTTGGCGGCGTTATCCCGCGCGCAGGATAATGTGCTGTTGGAATTTTATTTCGTCAGTTCAGGCCGGCTGATGGACCAGCTTATCGAAACCCTCCTGGCAGCCTCTGCCCGCGGCGTTGGGGTTTATCTGCTCTTTGATCATTTTGGTAGCCGGGGATTGAGTGGCATCGACCGGCGCCGGTTGCTCGACGGCGGGGTTTCATTGCGTTTTTATAACCCTTTGGCCTGGCATAAGTGGAACCATAACTTCGCCCGGGACCACCGGAAAATGCTGTTGGTGGATGGACAGACCGCGTTTATCGGCGGTACCGGATTAACCGATGCTTTTCTGTACGGCGAGGAAGGTGCCCCCCCCTGGCATGAATATATGCTCCGTGTGCAGGGGCCGGTGGTCGCAGATTGGGTCCAGCTGTTCCAGCGCAGCTGGCGCACATCCGGGGGGCACAGGATCGAA
>JBFGYY010000156.1:0-6666 GCA_041587095.1 Motiliproteus sp.
CGTTAATTTGTCAATACTGCACAACCAACTAACAATACCCGCCGTGCTTGCCAGCTTAAATAAGCATCAAGCTACTGAAACATCACGCGCCCTGTGGTTTAATAAGCATTCGACAAGCCTATATGTCAGGGCTATTAACCACTCTCTTCAGCTTCGGTGTGATTTTCTGTGGAAATTGAAAACCAAATCAAATGGGATCTTGAACTGATCCGACGCTACGATCTGTCCGGACCTCGCTACACTTCCTACCCTACCGCTATTCAGTTCGATCCTGCATTATCGTCTGAAGCGCTGGTAAAAAACGGTCAGGATACTGCTGACAAGAATGCGCCCTTGTCACTTTATGTTCACCTGCCATTCTGTACACACGCCTGTTACTTCTGCGCCTGTAACAAGGTAATAACCCGCAACAAGAAGAAAGCCCAACCGTACCTCGACAAGCTGTACCAGGAGATCGCACAACTATCAAAATGGTATTCCGACGATCGAATCGTCAACCAGTTACACTGGGGCGGTGGAACACCCACTTTCATCAGCGATGACCAGATGCGGGAACTGGTTGGCGTTCTGCGGGAAAATTTCCGCCTGCGGGATGACGACCAGGGCGACTACTCGATTGAAATAGACCCTCGCGAAGCAGACGCCGCACGAATGAAAGTTCTGCGCGAACTGGGCTTTAACCGCGTCAGCCTGGGTGTTCAGGATATTGATCCCAAAGTACAGGCTGCCGTCAACCGCCTACAGCCAACCTCCCTCTCGCAGGAAATCATCCAGTCTTCGCGTGATCTTGGCTTTAAATCGGTCAATATCGATCTTATCTACGGCCTCCCGCATCAATCAATCGACGGTTTCAGCAAAACGGTAGACTCGATCATTCAAATGAGTCCCGACCGTTTATCCGTGTTTAACTACGCACACATGCCGGATCGTTTCCGTTCACAGAAACACATCAGTGATGACGACCTTCCTGTAGCCAGCGACAAGTTAATCATTCTGGAAAACACCATTAACCAGCTGATTGATGCCGGTTACGTGTATATCGGTATGGATCACTTTGCCAAACCTGATGACGAACTGGCTATCGCGCAGCGCGAAGGGCACCTGCACCGCAACTTCCAGGGCTACACGACCCACAGCGACTGCGACCTCGTTGCCATGGGTGTCTCGGCTATCAGCCAGATTGGCGATGTGTATTACCAGAACGAGCACGACCTCGGACTGTACGAAGCCGCGATTGCAGACAAAGGACAGGCGATCAAACGCGGGGTTATTCTGACCCGTGAAGATCGTATTCGCCGCCGGGTCATCACTCAGCTGATCTGTCACTTTGAACTGACCCCTTCCGTCATTGAGAAAGAGTTTGAACTCGACTTCAATAGTTTCTTCGCGGAAGAAGTACAAAACATGCAGCAATTTATCGACGACGGTTTAGTCGAGATGAGCGGAGAAACCTTCCGTGTCACGCCCTCAGGGCGACTATTAATCCGCAGAATCTGCATGACTTTTGATGCCTACGCACAAAAATCGCAAGCTGGACGCACTTTCTCGCGGATCATCTAGCGCACAGGCTTCAACCGAGCTGTTAAATAAGCCATAATGGCTCGGTTGTTAGTTTTGCTAAAAGAAAATAATAGTAGCAGGGATGTCGTTTATGGCTGAGAAGCCTACATCAGTAGAAAAATCTCGTGGTCTAAACCGTACGAGTTGCAGCTCCTGTGGTCTTGCCACACTGTGCCTCCCTTTTGCACTCACCAACGGTGATATGGAGCGTCTTGACAAAATTGTTGAGAAAAGCCCGCCGCTGAAGAAAGGCTCCCATCTACTTCACCAGGGCGATCCATTCCACTCCATTTATGTTGTCAGAGCCGGAACGATCAAAACCTACACGGTAACGAACCATGGTGAAGAACAGATAACCGGTTTTTATTTTCCCGGTGAAATTATCGGACTCAGTGCCATCGCCAACGCTGACTACCCTGTTTCTGCGAAAATTCTTGAAACAACCACTGTTTGCGAATTAGCCTACGACAAACTCGATGAGCTTTCAGGCCAGATCCCTGAACTGCGCCGCCAATTGATCCGCGCCATGGGCAAAGAGCTCCGTGACGAACAACAGATGATGCTTCTGCTCAGCAAAAAAACGGCTGAAGAGCGTGTTGCAACCTTTATGATCAAATTGTCAGAGCGGTTCCGCATGCGTGGCTATTCAGCCACGTTGTTCAGACTCTCCATGTCTCGCAACGAAATAGGCAACTATCTTGGTCTCGCTGTCGAAACGGTCAGTCGTATCTTTACCCGCTTCCAGAAACAAGGCCTTATCAATGTGGAAGGCAAAGAGATAGAAATTCTGTCTCTGGAAGAACTCTACAGCGTATCGGGTGAAAATCAGGCCAATACGCCACCTCAGAACAACGCACAACAGGCATCAACCTGACATCCCTTCCCTTTTTGCTTAAAGATTTCCCAGAGGAAAACCATGCTGTTTGACGAGTGCTATATCAAGTCTGCTATCCGCCCTGTAGCGGACTGGCCAGAGCCGGGTGTAACTTTCCGAGATATTGCGCCACTGTTCCGTGACCCCAAGGCCCTCCATATTGTCGTGGACGCACTCTGTCAGCATTACATGGACAGCAACATTACTCATATCGCCTGCCTCGATGCGCGGGGGTTCCTCTTCGGTTCTGTGATGTCCTACAAACTCAACCTGCCTCTGATTCTGGTCCGTAAGAAGAACAAGCTTCCCGGCGAGACCATCTCCAGCTCTTATCAACTGGAATACGGCAGCGCAACCGTCGAAGTTCAAACCGATGCCTGTGCTGAAGGGGATAAAGTGCTGTTACTCGATGACCTTATCGCCACGGGTGGCAGTCTGCTCGCAGCAGCGACGCTCCTGCAAAAGCTTGGCGCTGAGGTGGTCGAAGCCGCAGCGGTCATCGACCTGCCTGATCTTGGCGGCTCGACACGTCTGCAAGAAGCCGGCATACCGGTACACACGCTGATCGCGTACTAAGCACCGGCAACCAACCTCCGATGCGGGCACATCAACGGCCTGCATCCAAAAAGCGCCCGATCGCCTTGTCGCTCTCCAGAATATGCTTGACCAGCCAATCGTTGAGAAACTCCAGCAAAGTCATCCCCATATCTGAGTCACTGCCGGCTGCAGCATCCCGCATGCCAACAACCTTAGCCAAAAGAGCATCATGCAGCGCTTTATGCGCAAGGTAATCAGGATAGCCAGCCTGCTGCATAAGCGCCTCTTCCGCAGAAAAGTGGTAACGGGTGTAATCTAACAGTTCATCCAGTGTGTTAAGCACCAGTTCTCGCGAATCACGATTATGAATCCCCTGATGTAACGCCCCCAATAGGACAAACAGTTGCTTGTGCTGCTCATCCACCATTGCATCACCCACACGAAATGCCGGCCTCCATTCAAACTGTGACAAAACACCCTCCCTGAATTAACCTTAAAAACGACATGTTGAATATGCTACGAAAACAAACGCCTTTCGCTTCATTGCATCACCATTGCAGAGCATAGTACAAGCCCCGGTGCAGCCCTGTCAGACTACCAAATTCTAATCGATCCGTTACTGAGCCATATCAATTTTGCACTACTGTTCCGACTGCTCGATAGCCGGGAGCAATCGCACTTGATAAAAACCTGCACGCGCTACAGATCCGACACCAATCGATTCCCGGGGCTAGCGAACTGCCGCATCAGCTGGTAACGTAGCCGCCTGCTCTCACTACCCATTGCCAGAATACAGAGATTCGTTATGTGGTTTAAAAACCTGACTTTCTATCGCTTTACCCGCCCCTTTCAATATAACGCCGAAACGCTGAGTGAGGCCCTGCAGGAAAGTCGTTTCGCACCCTGCAGCAGCCAGGAACAGAGCCGCTACGGCTGGGTATCGCCAATGGGTAAGGGCTTTGACGAACTGGTACATGCATCCGGCAATTACCTGCTGCTTTGCGCCCGTAAAGAAGAAAAAATACTCCCTTCCTCCGTGATAAAGGACCATCTTGACGAGCGCGTAGAACTTATTGAGCATGAGCAGGACCGAAAAGTCCGCAAGAAAGAACGCGATACACTCAAAGACGAGATCCTGCTCGACCTGCTTCCCAAAGCATTCAGCCGCTTCCAGCACACCTACGGCTATATCGATCTGGATCAGGGATTATTGGTCGTCGATGCCAGCAGTGCTAAGCGTGCCGACGATTTTTCTTCTTTTCTGCGCAAGGTTCTGGGCAGCTTACCGGTCGTATTGCCAACACTGAACAAAGCACCGGCATCGGTCATGACCAGCTGGCTGCAAGATGACAGCCCGCTTGGCGAAGGTTTTGGCCTTGGGGATGCCTGCGAACTCAAAGACCCCAGTGAAGATGGCGGAAAAGTAACCTGCCAACAGCAGCATTTGCACAGCGAAGAGATCAGCAGCCACCTCAACGCGGGCAAGCAAGCCGTCAAGGTCGCTTTAAACTGGAATGACAGCCTCAGCTGCATGATTGCCGAAGATATGATCGTGCGACGGATTAAATTTTCTGATCTGTTGCAGGAAAAAGCCGCCGAGATGGGCAGCGCCGATGCGGCCGCGCTATTTGATGCGGATTTCACCCTGCAGGCCATGGAAATATCGAAATTCATACCCCAGTTAATCACCCTGATGGGGGGCGAGAATGAAGCCGCCAACAGCCCCGCAATCGACGCCTGACATCAATACACTGGCACTTTAACCCATGGTTAATCAGGCAGCGCCAACCAAGCGCTGCATCTTTTTCCAGTCCAGAGGCGTTTTCCGGTATCGGCCCGGGAAGCGCCTCTGAGCTAACCTTATATTTTCTGTAAAGTGATACCCTCCAATGTATGCCATCAAAGAGATGTTCTATAGCCTCCAGGGAGAAGGAGCGCAAAGTGGACGCCCTGCTATATTTTGCCGGTTCAGCGGTTGCAACCTCTGGTCCGGCCGGGAGCAGGACAGGGGGAAGGCCGCCTGTAACTTCTGTGATACCGATTTTGTCGGCACTGATGGCATAAATGGTGGCAAATTTCCCACATCAGCGCAGCTTATCGCGGCGATCAAGGCCCTTTGGCCTCAGGATAGCAAGGTCCCGCCCTACGTTATCTGTACAGGTGGCGAGCCGTTGCTGCAGCTGGATCCCCCCCTTATTGAGGCGTTCAAAACAGCCGGTTTCGAAATTGCTCTCGAAACTAACGGCACACTGACGGTTCCTGCCGGCATCGACTGGATCTGCGTCAGTCCTAAAGGTTCCAGCCCTGTCCGGCAGCATAGCGGCCATGAACTCAAACTGATCTACCCGCAAGAGCAAGCGATGCCCGAGCGATTCCAGCACCTGATGTTTGACCACTTTTTCCTGCAGCCCATGGATGGTCCGGACTACAAGTCCAGCCTCGCCGCCTGTATCGCTTACTGCAAGGCTCACCCGCGCTGGCGCCTGAGTCTGCAGACACACAAATTAATCGGCATTGCCTGATCTATACTTCACGAGCCAATACACCGGAATGCATCGATGCGCCATAACACGAGCTTAAAAGCACTGCTGATTACCTACGCCATATTAAATAGCGTACCAAGCTACGCCAATTGTGAATCCGAGCAATCGCTGTGTTCTAACACATGCACCGCGCAGCACGCTGACGATAACGCGGCTAAAGCGGGATGTCAGGCCAGCTGCATAGCGCAGCGGGCCGCCTGCTTTGCAAAAAATGGTGCTGAAAAAACAGCAGAAGCCGGCAACCACGCGCTGGGCAAGGTCCAAAGTTTTATCAAGGGCTTATCGGGTGAGCAAACCCGCTCACCCGATTGATAGCGGCCTATTAACCCGGCAAGTAAAAAGAAACACGCACAAGCGCAAGGATGCGCCAGTATTCGTCATAGACTAACGCAGGTCCCGGCGATCATGCATTTTCAAACAGTTACTCTGCTACAGGAGTGGCGGGCGATCAGGCCGAACCCAATTGCCTAGCAGGTTAATAGTGTTTGCGGAGCCTTTTTATGAGCCAAACAGCCGATTTACCTCATCTGTCCGCAGCGTGGGATATCGCTAAAACGGCAACCTGGCATAAACTCGATGCCCACTATCAAACGCTGCAAAAATGCCGGATTGAAGATCTTTTTACTGAAGACTCTGAGCGTTTCTGCCGTTTCTCGATACCTTTCGAAGATAATATCTTCGATTTTTCTAAAAATCATATCGACCAGCAAACACTCTCACTTTTTGCAGACCTGTGCGCCGAAGCCGATCTCGAACAGCGCATCGACGACCTCTTCAGCGGGCAAATAGTAAATGCCACCGAGCAAAGGCCGGCCCTGCACACGGCCCTGCGAACGCTTGAAAACACACCACTGCTGGTTGATGGAGAAAATATCATTCCAACCATCAGGACCATGCAAGGCAAGATTGCCAGCCATGCCGAACAGATCCGCCGTGGTCGCTGGCTTGGCAGCACCGGCCAGCCGATCCGGGATGTGGTAAATATCGGCGTAGGCGGCTCTGATCTCGGCCCACGCATGGTTTGCGAAGCCTTTACTTACGAAACAACGCCAGGGACTCGCCTGCATTTTGTTTCCAGTATCGATGGCAACGAGATTATCGAAAAACTCAAAGAGCTGAACCCACAAACCAGTCTGTTTATCATTTCGTCCA
>JBFGYY010000157.1:0-6662 GCA_041587095.1 Motiliproteus sp.
CCTTGCCATCACTGGCTTGTACGACAACCTCATAAGACCCGGAAGATGGCGAAGACGAGAAGGAGAGCTCCCCCGTCGCACTGTCCATAGTAAAGCTAGCCTGGTCCGTACCACCGATAATGGTGTAGCTGATGGTATCGCCGTTCGCGTCCGATCCGGTCACGGTCGTAACAGCCGTAACACCCTGGTTCAGGTTAATGGCCGCGGTATCACCACCGCCGTCACTGGTGATGGTTGGAAAAATATTGGAAAAACTCAACGGGGGGGAAAACGCCCCCTGATCGGCAAAAGAAACGTTTAAGTCATCGACCTTATCGTTATAGCCACCAATGTCGGTATTAAAAGATTGGGATTGGGTGGATGTAGCCAGAATAAATTGCACAGAACTATTTTTAGTCAGGCCTGCACCGCCATCCATACTACTGATTAGTGCCCCGCCGCCGCCCGTTAAAGGCTTGCCGTTTATATCGGCGGCCAGCGTCGCAAAGTTAAGCCTGAAACTAACAAAGTAATCAGGATTGGTGTCCTGATCGATATCCCCAGCCCCGCTGGCCAGCGAACCGTCCACATTTAAAGTCGTTTCAAAGAAGAAATCACTGCCAAAAGTTAATACGGCAGTCGTCAAAGGGTCAGCGATAGCCGTTGTACTAGGGGATGTATTCGCATCGTTACCCGCCGAATAGGTATAAACGGTATAGGCACCATTCTTACCCTCGACTAACAGAAAGACATCCAGATCATTATCGGCATCCACGTCCATGCCGATCCAGGTCTTCCCGTTATATAGTCCTTTGTTATCCGCACCTTCATCCTGACGAAAGCGGAACATTACCTCATCATCCGTAGCGCCCGTGGTACCTTTATCGTCATAGACCGTATAAAAACTGCCATAAGGTGTGCCATCAGGAGCCACTCCGACCAAATCGGCACCGCCTTGCGCCTGCAGGTCTTGCCCGGCGTCAAATTTGGCCCCCTCGAGGATTACGCTCCAGTTATCCGAGGTCGCGCTCAGCACATTGATAACACTAAAATTACTGAAACTAACCGCGTCGTTTCCTGAATCGTCCTGAATGGCACTAGTATCATTTCCGGCTGTCGGATCGCTATACGTCACCGTGACCGTATCGGTGGTAATGATTGCAGGACTAATACCAACTACCACTTTCTTTGCAGCGGCATCTACCACGACACCGGTCACCGACACCGAAGAACCATTTACCTTGATATCAAAGGCGCTGGTGAGGGGAATATTGGTCGCGTCCAGCGGTGAGTCATCGGTAAACTGCAGCGTTACTGCCGAGCCGATAACCGTTGCTGAAGAGAGTACGGGGGGGGTTGTGTCCAGCGCGAGAAGCTGTGTCAGGCCTGTTAGTTGAAGTGACGCGACGTCGATAGTGCCAACATGCAACTCGAGATCAGCATCAGCGCCTAATATCGCGCTGCCGGTCTCATTGGTGGAGGCGGCTACGTCGGCATCGAGCAGCGTTGCCAGACGCTGCACAAAGCGCACGCCCTCGGTGCCTGCTCCTACATCACAGCCATAGAGCAGAATATCGCCCTGCTCACTTAAACTCTCGCGAATAATCTGCAGCGCTGCATCGTGATCAGCAAGTGACGCCTCATTAAAGAGACTGCCCCCTAGCTGTATCTCTCCCTCACCACCATGAGCAATCAAATGCACGGCATCAACAGATTCAATACCGGCCAGCACAGAAGCAATATAATCGATACCATCGCCAGCTTCGGGGATAATGTAGACATCGACGCCGGAACGCGCGAACAATGCCTCATCCTCTGCCAACGCAGCGTCAATGAAAATCACTTCGCGCAAATCACTTGCTACATCGTGGCCTTGGGTCATTTGAAGCGGATTGAGCACCTGATCCAGGTCGCTCTCTCCGGCACGGGTGTCCAACCCGCTCACGAATGACAGTTTATCCAGCAACAGATTATGCGCGCCCGTAGTGGATGCACCGTCATTAAAAACTTCGATAGAGCCTTGCCGGGAAAAGTGATCCGCCCAACCGGCGATGCTGGATAGATAATTGCTGTCGAGCGCGTCCAGATCAAGGTGCGAGCTGCCCAATCGAAGGGTCGGCTCACTGAACGAATAAGGCACGATATCCAGGCGGGTAACAGGCATTTCTTGCTGTGACAGCCAGTCCGTTAGTTTGCCGACACCCTCTTCGTCAGGGCCAACAATAAGAATCTGCGCATTTTGCTCAGCAATTGTCAGCTGCTCAGAAGACAGGCTTCGCTGATCGATCACCGACAGGTGATACTGGCTTGCCTCTGATCCAGAAGGCGCGGGCTCGCTAATGAGCGCTCCCGTCGGTTCTGCCCCACTGGAATAGAGATTTTCCGCATCATCAGGAGTGCTATCCAACGCAGTGATCAACCCGGCAGCATCCAGTAAAACCCGGGGTTCCAGAGCCATAAACTTGAAACGGTTCGTCACTTACATCCTCCTGAAATGTAGAGCCTGCTACCTGCAGTACACGTACTTTGCATGTTTTTCTAATTCATAACCAGAGCTATCGGCACCGATAGAAGGAGCTGAATGAGCAAACAGGATTAGCTCTGTGTCTATCGCGCATACAATCGTGCAAGACTAGAGTCTAGCTGGAGAATTAAAGATGTTATTCAGATAGTTAGCCGAAAGGCATACATAATGACATAAATCACACACCAAGAGAGCAATGCTTGATCCATATCAATACTTGAGTAATATACTGCGAAATAGCCGGAAGGGTTAAGAACAAGGAGAAGAACAAGGAGAAGGAGAAGGAGAAGGAGGGGAGGATATAGCAAGGGCCACCAAAGCAGCCCCCGCAAATGTAAAACTAGTTCAAATTAATAACTGGCCACCAGATTAATAAACCAGCCCTTGGCATCGTAATTCAGCGCGGTCAGCTTATCGTTGAAATCGGTAAAGTTGTAACCGCCGCCGATTCTGAAGTGCTCCTGTATCTGGTAATCAATCCCCAGCAAGACACCCGCTTTGCGATCATCGGTGGCATCCACCGACAACCAGCGGTATTCGGCCAGCGCATCCAGGCGGCTCAGCAGGTGATAACGGCCACGCAGAATATACAGCTGTGTAAAGGCATCGACGAAGTCGCCCTGGTCCCGATCAAGGCGAATCGAACTCTCCTTCAATGCCACCTTAGCCCCGACACCCCAGGACTGATTCAACTCAAGCATCCCTTCGACGGAAATCACATGGCCTTTTTCATCCACGTACAGGCCGCCATTCTGGTTCGACGGGTCCAGATCATAGAGGTAGCTGTACATTGCCAACAGCGTTTGACGGTTGCTCGCCACCGGACGGTAAGCAAAGCCCAGATTCGCTTCGCCGAAACGGGCATCGGTCGCGCCGGAGCTGTGGTTCTCCGATTCGGTGTAATCAGCCTTACCGATCACCTTCCAGTCATCGCTGTAGGCATATTTCACCCGGTTCGCCGTGACCCACTGGGTACGTTCTCCTGCGCTGGCACTCTTGTCGACTCGGTATTCAAGGCGGTTAACCACGCTTGTCCGGGGCTTTTTCCAGCGTGCGGTCAGGCTGTAGGCTTGACGGTCAAAGCGCTCACCGGCTGTTTCGGTTTTACCCAACAGCACATCGGCATCGACGGTCAGGGCTTGGGTGAAATCAAAGCCCGCACCGTAGGACTGCCCGGTGACGTTTTCACGCTTGCTGTAATCGAAGCGATGCTCGGTATAGACCCGCAACCGGTCTGACAGCTCGGAACGCTGCCCCAGTGTGATGCTGTCCCGAGAGGCGTCCGATTCCGTAATATAGTTGAAATAGACGCTGCTTTGATCACTAATCTGGTAGTCGATACCGGCACGCAGTCCGTCCCCCCGCTGGCCCGAAAAGAGCTCTCCTTGCAGATTCAGGCGCGAATTCACTTTGTACGCAGCACCAACACCGGCCAGATCGTTATTGGTAGCCGCACCCGACTGGTTCAAAACCGTTTGCAGACTGGCAAAGGTGGTTAGCTGCTTACTGGCCTGCCAGCTTAAGCGTCCACCGACGGTATCACTGTCGGAACTGACGCCACTCAAGGTGTCAGCCTGATTTAACCATTCACCGGACAGGTTGAGGTCTTTAGCGAGCGCCCAATCAAGCTGCACACCGCTATCACGCTCTTCGGTGTTGAGCCCCTGCTCGACGGTCTCGTGGCGGAGTTTTAACGTCAGCGCCTCCGAAAGATCAATAACCGCCTCCGCACCGCTGGTATCCAGGCCGCTCGCCACGGTGTTGTTATATTGCACCGAATCGAAACCGGCATCCTGTTGCCGCCACCACAGGTTAATCCGCCCCTCGGGCAGGCCTTGCACCGCTGCAACATCGAGCAGTTGCAGATCGCGCAGATCCAGTTGCGCGCTGAACGATGTTGCCGAGCCCCGGGCGCTGAGGGTCGGGGAATTAGCCGCGCTGAAATTCAAGCCGCCATCGCGGGATGTGGAAAAATCGACGTTTTGGGCTGCCTCGGTCGAACCATGCTCAAGTACGATATAACTGTGCTGGGTTGCCTTCAGCGTCAGATCCAGCCCCTGTACGTTGAAATCCGCCCCGGCACGCGCCTCATCAACATAAGTAACACCCAGCCCAACATTGTCGTTGAGCCACTGTTTTGCGCGCAGCCCCGCGGTCAGGTCATCAGGCGAGGTCAGACTCTGCGAGACATACTCATAGTCAACTACCAGAACCACCGTATCGCCTGCCAACGGTGTATTACGAATAACCGAAAGAACCGACGAGCTGGCAGTGTCGCGTAACGGCCGGGTCAGAATAATCCGCCCCTGATACTCATCAATCTCGTAATCGCGGCCTTCAAGCAGCTCGTAACGCTCGCGAACCCGGTTGCTGGTCTGCTCCCTAACTTCGACCTGCAGTTTGGCGCTGCCCAGCACCAGGTCAGCGTGATTCAGGTAGTAAAGGCTACCGCCGGTGCCGACAAACTCATCATGCGCCGCCAAACTGTCGGGATTAGAGGCAAAAAGTTTGATCTCACGCTGCGTATCGTTAAACGCTGTTTTGGTCTGGCTGCGCAGATCCAGTTGCGCGCCGTACAGACCACGGTTGTAGCTAAACAGCTCTGTGCCGGTAAACCCGGTGTTGTAGTTACCCCACAGAGCCCGGGAGTTATCCCAGTCGACACGGACATAGAATTTACCCTGGGTATCGACATCGCGCACGATGGTTGAGTCATCGCCGTAGACCGGATAAAAACGCTCGGGATCGATACGCTTAAACAGTTTCTGCGGGTCGCGGCGGCCGATATCGCGGAAAACATTTTCGATATCATCTTCGCCGGTATCCATCTGCGCAGTAATCAGGTATTTGCCCTGGATCTGCCCTTTGAGATAGTAGGCCAAGCGCCCATCCACAAAGATATCGCCGTCATAATGTGAATCGTGTTGCAGCAAACTGGGGTTACCGTCCAGATCATTCTGACCCAGCGTAATGTCGGCGATAGCCACCATGAAAAAGTATTCGCCTTTGATCGTGGCAGGCAGGTTTTCGCGTCCTAACTCCTGTCCGGCGGCATCGGCCAACACCACCGGTATATTGTAGTCACCCGGCGGCAGCTGCCGTTCAATGCTCAGAGCACCGCTACTTCCTACCAGATAACGGTGATTGCCAACGGCAAACTGGCTACCGACAGGGAGACCGCTGGCCTTAATGGTCACCAGAGCACCCGGCAGCGCCATATCAACATCTTGCAGATCATTACGCCGCTGCAGGGCATCGCGCCATGTGTCATCTGCCGCACCTTTTGCCGGTTCAGCAGCAGGCACCTGCTGATCTCGAGTGATCAGGGTGTTTGTGAAAGCCTGGGTCTTCAGCAACGCCCCTGTCACATCAACCACTTCGAGCTGGTAACGAATCGCTTCAACTTCCCCTAGCGTGCCCCGATCAAGCTGCCCGTGCCAGAGGATCGGCTGACCAATCGGCAAGACCGACCCCGAAAACTGCGTCAACGGATTATCTTGTCGCTTGTCCGCCGCATCGTAGATATTCAGCTGCCACTCGCGGATATAGTCCGGAAAGTTGCTGTCGATCCAGAATTCAACCGGCTCGGCAAACAGCGGATCGCTGGCATCATTTAACACCAACTGACGCTGCCGTGGGCCCTGCAGGGCCAGTCGAGGCCGCTTAACCCCGGGCGCAATGGTCAGCCAGACGTTACTGCCGGCGACCAGATAAGAGGGCTCTTCAACAACCGTTTCCACCACGGGAGCGGGCTTTGCGACCGGCACTTCTTCCACATAGATCTTGATGCCGTTACCGGAACACAGATCCGCCGACAGGCAGGTCACCTCATCCGCCGCATGGGCTGTGTTAATAAAGAACCCCAGCAGCATGCCGGCAACCTTCAGCGACTGCTGCTTGATCGATGACGGTGTGATTGCCGCACTGCTATTGCTATCCCCGGACGCTCTGATGTCGAGTTGTTCGATTAACCCGCCCTGTCCCTGAGTCGTCAAATATCCCATGATGTTTGAATGCACGGCCGCTTTCCGGTTGATGAAATGTTCTCCGGCTGGCATTTTGATCACAATGCCCCGGTACTGCTGACCGAGGAGCACGTCACCAATATGGTTCAGTACTTTCAGTCCCTCAACTGACAAGCGATACCGCTCGAAGTAGC
>JBFGYY010000158.1:0-6642 GCA_041587095.1 Motiliproteus sp.
CGGAACTCACAGTGTTCCGGCCCTGTTACGTCGGATAAATGACGCCAATATGATTAACCCGCTAACCCGCTAACCCGCTAACCCGCTAACCCGCTAACCCGCTTTTCAACAGTCTCAGCGCCTGATAATCAGCTTTGTGAGGGTGGGCGGTTACCGATAGTAATCGCCATCTCCTGCTCTTTCCCGTTGCGCAAAACGGTCAGAATCAGCTGAACGCCGGGCTTGGTCTGGGCTATCTGGTTCATGGCTGAACGGGAGTCGTGAATGGGTTGACCGTCGATATGAATCAGAATATCGCCGGGCTGCAACCCGGCGATATGGGCGGGGCTGTTGCGGAATATGCCAGCGACCAGCAGGCTGTTCTGGCCGTTAACACCAAATGATTCCGCGAGCTCCGGGGTCATCTCCTGAATTTCAATCCCAAGCCATCCCCGCACCACACGACCGTGTTCGATGATCTCCTGCATAATTGTGCGGCTCAGGTCGGAGGGAATGGCAAAGCCGATACCCTGAGAGCCTCCCGATCGGGAAAAAATGGCGGTATTGATGCCAACCAGATTGCCGAAGGCATCGATCAGCGCGCCACCGGAGTTGCCGGGGTTGATGGCGGCATCGGTCTGGATAAAGTTTTCGAAGGTGTTAATCCCCAGCTGATTTCTGCCGGTTGCGCTGACTATGCCCATAGTCACCGTTTGTCCGACACCGAACGGATTGCCGATCGCCAGCACGACATCACCAACAGCAATACGCTGCGAAGCGGCGAGGGTGATTGTTGGCAGATCGTTCAGCTTTACATGCAGAATTGCCAGGTCGGTTTCAGGGTCGGTGCCGACGACTCGGGCTTCGGCTTCGCGTCCATCCTTCAGAGCCACCAGAATCGCATCAGCACCGCTGATGACATGATTGTTGGTGACGATATACCCCTGTTCGCTGATGATAACGCCAGAACCGAGGCTGGACTGCAGTCGTTCATGCTGAGGCTGGTCTTCGAGATTAAAAAATTCGCGAAAACCGGGATCTTCCAGCAAGGGGTGGGTGCGCTGGCGGACACGGGTGCGGGTGTATATATTAACCACGGCAGGCGCGGCCTTTTCTACCGCCGCTGAATAGGAAACGGGGCCTTGATGTTGAGTCAGCGGCGCTGCGGCCTGAACCTCTTTGATCTCAACTGTCTGGTTCCCAGGCTGTGTTCGCGGAGACAGGTTCAGCATCAGGAGCGCGACAAGAGTCGCGGCGATAACGGGCCAAATCAGTGTCGTTGTCAGTTTGCTCATCCGGTACTCGTCCAGGTAAGGCGACGTGCCTGAGCTTCATTATACGAACTGGGGCAGGTATGGGGAATAAAATCACAGATTTAGGAGTAGTGTATGGGCGTTATGTTATCGGAGCTGCAGGCGTGTCTCGATGAATTGCTGCAACCGACAAGCATCAGCGATTACTGTCCGAATGGTTTGCAGGTTGAAGGGCGGGCGCAGATCAGCCGGCTTGTGACAGGAGTGACCGCGTCACAGGCCTTGCTGGATGCGGCGGTCGCCGCCGATGCCGATGCAATACTGGTGCATCACGGGTACTTTTGGAAGGGAGAAAACCCCTGTATCCGGGGGATAAAAAAGCGGCGTCTGGCAACCTTGCTGGCTCATGATATCAGCCTGCTGGCGTACCATCTGCCCATCGATCTGCACCCGCAGTTTGGTAATAATGCCCAGCTGGCTGCCCGGCTGGGGATCAGCATCGAAGGCGGTCTTGAGCCGGATAATCCACGTAGTATCGGTCTTTACGGACGATTGGCTGCACCGCTGACGGCGATCCAGCTTGCCGATCTTCTTGAGCAGACGTTAGGGCGCAGACCTGAGCATATCGAGGGCGGCCCCGCGCTGATTGAGCGGGTTGGCTGGTGTACGGGTGCGGCTCAGGGGTATATCGGCCAGGCGATCGACCGGGGGCTGGATGCCTACATCAGTGGTGAAATCTCGGAGCCCACTGTGCATGACGCGCGCGAGGGGCAGGTGCATTACTTTGCCGCCGGGCACCATGCGACCGAGCGTTACGGGGTACAGGCGGTCGGTGAGTACCTGTCAGAAACTTTAGGCATTGAGCACCGGTTTATCGACATCGCGAATCCGGTTTAGGCGCAAGGGGCGTCGATGGTTATGTTTTTGATGTATGCGTGCGGGGAGGTAATTTACGTTCTGAACGGAGCGATAAATGTCAGTAATGGCGCGTGAATAAGGCGAGGCCATTCATCGCTGAATGGCCTCGCCTTTTTAGTCCTGTTTTCGGGCTAGCTGTGATTTGGGTTGTGATCCGCAGTTTTGCTCGGGTCGTGCTCGGTTTCGGCGTTTTTCTTCTGCAGTCCATAGCCTTCGGCTAGCGTTCCGCCATCTTCTTCGCGGAGCTTTGGCGCATAATCGCGGGGAGGTACAAAGTCATCGCCTTCGCTTTCCGTGTCGGCTGTTGGCTGGGCCTGAGGCGACTCCGGCGCTGCGGCTGAATGCTCCGGCGCTTGCTCGTCCTCTATCGTTTCTTCCAGCGCTGCAGTCTTAGGTTGCAGCTGTTTAAGCGCTACAGCTCCTCCGAGAAGGTCTGCTCCGCCGGCAAGATGCTGGTGCACCTTGCGGTAACTGGTCGTCATGTCGTTAACCAACTCGGCGGTGCGCTCAAAGTGCAGGCCAACATCGGCTTTATACTGTTCAAGTTCCCGACGGGTATCTTCAAGTTCTGCAATCAGAACTTCTTTCTGTTGTGCGGCAGGGCTGCTGCGGCCGATGAGCAGGCCAATGACCCCGCCGACTATGGTTGCCACTGTACCGACTATCCACAAAGAACTAACCTCTTCCACCAATGACTCCTCCGTAGCTCTGACGGTCTATTGTTATAGCGCCAAGATACGCGATTTAGTCCGGCTTTACAAAGGTCTCGCGTCCTTCTTGGATGTCACGATTTCAACGTCCAGAATGTCCAGAACAAAGCACGTCATTGCCGCGACGGCAGCAAAGCCGATTACAAAGATTGTTGGCATTGCAATGTAGCCCAATAAGGTCCAGATCAACTCTTCCATACATACCTCGCAGTGTTGTTTCAGGGGCAAAACAGATTGGGGTGCTAGCCTGGATAAGCCTCTCCCTGCTCTGTGGGCCGGAAAGCACTCATAGTGCTATTTTAAGCTGAGCATAGCGCAGAATCATCGGTTTAACTTGAGAAAGGTCAATTCCAGCTGACAGTGTATTCAGAGTTCCCCTGACGCTGCTGCCTTGTTAGTATCGCTGACTTTTCCATGCGGGATGTGGTGGTACAACCGATGCTTGAATTAATCTTGGGCGGCGCACGATCCGGGAAGAGTCGTGAGGCTGAGAGGCGCGCCGAAGCCAGTGGTCTGGCGGTGACCTACATCGCCACAGCGACAGTCGGCGATGATGAGATGGTTACGCGGGTGGCTTTGCACCGCGAGCGCCGACCGGCGGAATGGTCACTTGTGGAAGAGCCGGTTCATCTGGCGGCTATTCTGGCGGCTGAAGCGGCGGCCGATAGGTGCCTGCTGGTGGACTGTTTGTCCCTGTGGGTGAGTAATTTATTGTTTGATGACCACGGCGTACACCTGAGTCGCGAAATTGAGCATTTCTTGCGGGTCATCGAATCACTGCCGGGGCGTATTATTCTGGTCAGCAGTGAAGTCGGTTTAGGTATCATACCCATGGGGGAAGTTAGTCGGCGCTATGTCGATACACTGGGCGGGCTGCATCAGGATGTGGCTGCACGCAGTGATCGTGTCACGCTGATGGTTGCCGGATTGCCGCTGTCGGTGAAATAGACCTCGCCTGTAGCGCTTACATGTATTTCGCCGGTGAACCTGCCGAAGCAGTGATAACACTACCTTGATAAATTAGGGGATAACGTTGAGCACACAATGGTTCAAAGATCCGGTTAAACCGATCGATCGTAGCGCCGAGGCCAGTGCCCGTGCGCGACAGGCACAGCTAACCAAGCCTGCCGGTTCGTTGGGGAGCCTCGAAGAAGTGGCTGTACGCTTTGCCGGCTGGCAAGGGTGTGAAAAGCCTCAGCTTCAGCGGCCGGTCATCTCGGTATTCGCCGCAGATCATGGTGTTGCCGATGAAGGTGTTTCGGCGTTTCCGCAAGCGGTCACTGCACAGATGGTGCAGAACTTTTCCCGGGGTGGTGCCGCGATCAGTGTGCTGGCACGGCGCTGGGGAGCGGGTTTCGAAGTGGTTAATCTGGGCACGGTGGTGACGCTTGACCCACTGCCGGGCGTTGTGAACAGTCCGATCGCACCGGGCACGGCAAATTTTGCCAAGGTTGCCGCGATGGACGAAGGGCAGCTCCTGCAAGCCTTGGAGGCAGGGCGAGCTGCGGCTCAACGCGCTGTGCGCCAGGAGGCTCAGCTGTTTATTGGCGGTGAAATGGGGATCGCCAATACGACGGCGGCAACCGCAATGGCCGCGGCGCTGCTGGATTGCCCTGTTCAGGCGCTGGTCGGTCCCGGTACCGGGGTGGATGCGCAGGGGGTTACACACAAAGCACGGGTGATAGAAACGGCTTTGGCGCTGCATCGTGACAGCCTGTCAGACCCGTTGCAGGTGCTGCGTCATCTGGGCGGCTTTGAGATCGCCGGCCTGACCGGGGCTTATATCGCGGCGGCGCAAGCCGGTATCCCGTCGCTTGTGGACGGGTTTATTACTACTGCGGCGGCCTTGGTGGCGTGCCGAATTAATCCCGGGGTGCGCCAATGGCTACAATTCAGTCACGGATCCGCAGAGCCGGGGCATCGTCGTATGCTCGAAGCCCTGGACGCGGAGCCATTATTGCTGCTTGGTATGCGCCTGGGAGAGGGCAGCGGTGCAGGCGTTACGCTGCCGCTGCTTCAGTCAGCCTGTGCGCTGCATAGCGAGATGGCGACATTTGCCGAAGCGGCCGTTGCCAGCGGCTGAGCGACTTATTCTGCCATGTACAGCGAAGGGAGAACAGACTGTGGCGACCTACAGTGTCGATCTGCTCCGCCATGGCGACTGCGTCGATAAAGCCATCTATCGCGGACGAACCGATTCGGCGCTGTCCACGCACGGCCGGCAGCAGATGCTGCGCAGCTGCACAGGGCAGCGCTGGGATGCCGTATTGAGCTCGCCGTTGCAGCGCTGTAGTCGCTTTGCGCACGAGCTGGCAAGCGAACAGGAGTTGGCGTTGACCTTGGATGCGCGTCTGCGCGAATTGGATTTTGGCGTCTGGGATGGTCAGCCCCTCGCGCAGATCTGGGCTGCGGCACCGGAAGCGGTTCAGGCTTTCTGGCGCGATCCGGATTCCCATCCACCACCCGGCGGCGAATCTTTTGGTGCGCTTAGCGAACGCTGCCGTTCGTTGCTCACGACTTTTGTGGCGCAACCGGTGCCGCGACTGCTGGTCGTTACCCACGGTGGTGTCATTCGCGCGATGCTGGCTGAAATACTGCGCTTGTCGCCCGACGCGGTGCAGTCATTAACGATCGATTATGCCAGTGTTACCCGTTTACAGTTTTATCGTGACGATGATCCCGGCGCGCATGATGATCACACACCTTGCTGGCAGGTACGTTTTATCAACTGGTTACCGCACCCAGCTGGCGATGACTGCACGATGCGATAAAGGCCTTGTTGGCCGGTATCCTATGGTTATTGCCCTCATGATTAGACCACGACGAGCAGGCAACGATGAGCGATGAGACACAATCAACCGACAGCGACTCGCGTAAGCCAGTGAGTTCACAGCTCGGTACTGCGCAAGAGGCTATCGGTACAGCACCGCAACGGGCTTATGTTCCCGAATGGCTGCTGCCTCCTTTGCTGGCATTGCAGTTTCTGACACGCCTGCCGCTACCCGATGTGGGGCTGGTGGCCGACAGGCAGATCGGGCGCTCGCTGGCCTGGTATCCGGCTGTGGGGTTGGTTATCGGGGCTTGCCTGTATCTCGCGCAGTGGCTATTGGCAAGCCTGCTGCCGGGGCTCTATGGCGTTCAGGCCGCGCTGCTGCTTATGCTCTGGTGTTTAATTACCGGTGGGTTGCACCTGGATGGGCTGGCGGATAGTGCCGATGCCTGGTTGGGGGGCTATGGTGACAGGGAACGCACCCTCACGCTGATGAAGGACCCCACCTGCGGACCGGCTGCCGTTATGTTGCTGGTCATGGTGCTGCTGGCAAAATTCGCCGCGTTACAGGCGCTGATGCAAACCGATGTATTCTGGCTGTTGCTGATACCGGTACTGCCCCGGACTCTGCTGGTGCTGTTGCTGCTGACCACCGATTACGTGCGGCCAAAGGGGCTGGGTTCCAGTCTCGTGCAGCATATGCCCCGCCGAGCCTGTCGGCTGGTGGTTCTGGCGGTTCTGTTGCTGTGCTTACTGCTGGGTAACGCCGGGGTGATATTGATGGGCATCGCATTGTTGCTGTTCTGGTGGCTGAGACGGCTGATGCTGGAGCGTCTTGGTGGTACAACCGGCGATACAGCCGGTGCACTGGTTGAGTTGCAGGAAGTGGCTGTGTTGGTTGTGGTGTTGAGCGCGACCTACACTTGATCCTTACTGGTGTTCTGTTGAGAACGCGTTACTCACTAGTATTCGCGCGGTGCTGCCAGAGCACTTCCTGCCCACCGTCGCGACG
>JBFGYY010000159.1:0-6593 GCA_041587095.1 Motiliproteus sp.
CACGCACATTTTGCTCCATGCCCCATTCACGGATGTAGCCATGTCCGCCAAAGATCTGCAGCCCGTGATTGGCTGACTCGAAGCCGACTTCGGTCAGAAACGCTTTGGCGATCGGTGTCAACAGCGACAGCAACGCCTCCGCTTCCTCGCGCTCTTCAACACTGCCGTGCTTGGTAATGTCCACCTGTTGCGCGGCGTAATAAATCAGCGCCCGGCCACCTTCTGCAAACGCTTTTTGGGTCAGCAGCATCCGGCGCACATCCGGATGAACAATGATCGGGTCTGCCGCCTTGTCAGGGGCTTTCGGGCCGCTTAATGCGCGCATCTGCAGTCGGTCACGGGCATATTCGAGTGATTGTTGAAAACCGGCTTCCGCGTGCGCCAGACCCTGTACGGCGGTGCCCAGGCGAGCGGTGTTCATAAAGGTAAACATACAGTTCAGGCCGCGGTTGGGTGGGCCGATCAGGTAACCGCGCGCGCCATCAAAGTTCATGACACAGGTGGCATTACCATGGATACCCATTTTGTGCTCGAGTGAACCGCACTGAACATTGTTTCGCTCGCCAAGCCCGCCGCCGGCCTCGACATTGAATTTAGGTACAATAAACAGCGAGATCCCTTTGGTACCCTCGGGCGCCCCCGGTAGTCGTGCCAAAACGATATGCACGATGTTTTCCGCCATATCATGTTCACCGGCAGAGATGAAGATCTTGGTACCGGTGAGTGAATAACTCCCGTCACCATTATCCTCCGCCCGCGTGCGCAGCATGCCAAGATCGGTACCGCAATGCGATTCGGTCAGGCACATGGTGCCTGTCCAGCGCCCTTCGATCAGCGGCACAAGATAGGTCTGCTTTTGCTCCTCTGTGCCGTGGCTTTCCAGGGTGTTCATCGCACCATGGCTGAGCCCCGGATACATGCTCCAGGACCAGTTCGCCGTGCCAACCATCTCATTGATGGATACACCGAGCGACTCGGGCAGCCCTTGCCCACCCAATTCGGGCGCATGAGCCAGTGACGGCCAGCCTCCTTCGACAAAACGCTGATAAGCTTGCTTGAAACCATCGGGCGTTTTTACCTCGCCGTTCAAAAGCTGGCATCCCTGCTGGTCGCCGATTTTGTTCAGCGGCGCCAATTCCTGTGCTGCAAACTTAGCGCCCTCTTCCAAAATCGCATCCACCATATCCGGGGTGGCATCCTGATAACCCAGACGCTGGTAGTGAGCATCCATTGCCAGCAACTCATTCATGACAAAACGAATATCTTTTAGTGGGGCTTGATAGTCACTCATTACCTGCTCTCCGTGTACGTATCTTGTAATTATTCTTATCTGGCCGGATAGCCTTGTTGCTCAGTTTCAGGCTCAGACTTACATTTATCGGCTTTCGGAAGGGGCGTCTCTAGCCGTATTCCGTCGCTCCAGGATGATTACAGGATCGCGCTAACCCGCTTTTTCAACAATGGCAAAAATCGCCTGATTCAGTTACATATTCAACCACATCGATAATTTCAAGCAACAAAGCCCGCAATGTGGTTGGTTTTGAGCAAAAAAAAGGGCGCTCTGAATAACCAAAGCGCCCACAACGATCTTTTTCAGCCCGAAAAAGGGCTCAATGACACCGCGGTAAAATAACTATGCTGAGCCGATCACAAACGCTCAATCACGGTTGCAACCCCCTGCCCCATACCGATACACATGGTGGCAAGACCCAACGTTCCCTGACGCTGTTCCATCACATTCAGTAGCGTGGTCACGATACGGGTGCCGGAGCAGCCTAAGGGATGACCCAGTGCGATGGCACCGCCGTGCAGGTTGACCTTGTCTTCCATCACATCCAGAAGTTTCAAGTCTTTAAGCACCGGCAGCGCCTGCGCGGCAAACGCCTCATTAAGCTCGATAAAATCCAGGTCTGCACTCGTCAACCCGGCCGATTTAAGCGCCTTCTTGGTCGCAGGAACGGGACCATAGCCCATGATGGCAGGATCGCAGCCCGCCGACGCCATCGCGCGAATACGCGCCCGGGGCGCTAACCCGAGCGCCTTGGCTCGGGCTCCGCTCATAACGACCATAGCTGAGGCACCATCAGACAGCGCAGATGAGGTCCCGGCGGTGACCGTGCCGTTTTTGGGGTCAAATACCGGGCGTAAGCTCGCCAGTGTCTCCATGGAGGTCTCGGCACGAATCACTTCATCCACCTCGATCAATTTTCGGAAGCCTTCAGCATCGTGCCCCTCAATCGCCACCAGCTCATTGGCAAAGCCGCCGGCCAGCGTCGCGGCATGTGCGCGTTGATGTGAACGCACGGCAAAAGCCTCCTGTTTCTCGCGGCTGATGCCGTGCATCTTGGCCAGCAATTCCGCCATCAACCCCATCATCATGGAGGCCTTCGCCGCATGCTTGCTCAGCTGAGGCGTAATATCGACACCGTGGGTCATGGCAACGTGGCCCATATGCTCCACACCGCCGACCATAAACTGATCACCATTGCCGCTTTGAATGGCCTGAGCCGCACTGTGGAGCGCACTCATCGAAGATCCACAAAGCCGATTCACGGTCTGGGCGGGGACGCTGTACGGAATCGCACTCAGCAACAGGGCTGAACGACCGATATTGAAGCCCTGTTCCAGAGTCTGATTGACGCAGCCCCAGATCAGGTCATCAAAAGCCGCCGGATCGATGTTCGTGTTGCGTTGCAAAAGCGCATCGATTAACTGGGCAGACAACTGATCGGCCCGTACATGCCGGAAAGCGCCGTTTTTGGTACGCCCCATCGGGGAGCGAACGCAGTCAACAATCACTGCATCATTATCTAAATAACTCATTCTCTTCTCCCTGGGCGATCAGACGTGGTAGCTCTGGTTATTGGCCGCGCGCTTGCGCATATCGTCGGTTGGATGATAGAGCGCCCCCAAGGCTGACCAGTTGTCGGCCTGTTCGCAGAAAGTCGCCATTCCCATATCGTCGATATAACGTAACGCCCCCCCCCTGAATGGCGGGAAACCAATGCCGTATACCAGCCCCATGTCGGCTTCGGCGGCACTTGCCACGACGGATTCCTCCAGGCAACGTACCAGCTCGATACACAAGGGCGTCATCATGCGCTGCACAATCTGTTCGTCGCTGACAGTTTCCGTTTGCACAACCTGCCCGGCTATCAAGGACGCAACGGAGGGGTCGGGCTTCTTTTGCAGCTTGCCGCGTCGATCTTTTTCATACCGATAAAAACCCACGGCATTTTTCTGACCTAAACGCTCATTGTCGACCAGAATTTCAATCACGCTTTGCCGCTCATAGCCCATGCGATCAGGGAAGCCCTGCGCCATGACCTTTTGTGCGTGTACCGCCGTATCCAGCCCCACGACATCGGACAGATACGCAGGCCCCATCGGCCACCCAAAGCCCTCCATCACCCGGTCTATGCGCGCGAAGTCGACCCCGCTTTCAAGCAGGCTGTTGAAGCCGGCGAAATAGGGAAACAGCACACGATTGACCAGAAATCCCGGACAGTCATTAACAACGATGGGCGTCTTACCCATCGATAATGCGTAGGCGACGGCCGTCGCGACTGCACGGTCACTGCTGTGTTCACCCCGGATAACTTCAACCAACGGCATACGGTGTACCGGATTAAAGAAATGCATCCCGCAGAAGTTCTCGGGCCGCTTGAGCGCCGAAGCCAGATGGGTGATCGATATGGTCGAGGTGTTACTGGTCAGGATAGTGTCCGGCGAAACCTGGCCTTCGACATCAGCCAGCACAGCCTGCTTGACCTTGGGATTCTCAACGACCGCTTCCACCACCAGATCGACCGACTTGAACTCGTCATAACTCAGCGTCGGCCGGATCGCCCCGAGCACCTGCGCCATTTTCAACGGCGTCATTCGCTTGCGCTCAATCTGTTTATTCAATAAACCGGCCGCTTCACCGAGCCCGGCTTGCAAAGCAGGTTCGTTTATATCCTTCATCAGGATAGGCGTGCCTTTTGACGCCGACTGGTAGGCAATACCGCCGCCCATGATGCCGGCACCCAGGACCGCTGCCTGTTTAACACTTGCGGCCTGCTTGCGATAACTTCCGGCGATTTTCTTGATCAGCTGATCATTCAGGAACAACCCCACCAGATTACGACACACCGGGGTCTGGGCCACTTTGACAAAGTTATTGGACTCTACCACCAGCGCGGCGTCACGGCCCAGGCCGCCATGTTTCTGCATCGTTTTGACAGCGGCAATCGGTGCCGGATAATGCGGCCCCGCTTTACCCGCGATAAAGCCTTTGGCTGTTTCAAAAGCCATCATGCTGTCCAGTTGCCCGAGTTTCAGCGGCTGCTGCTTCTCCAAGCGGCGGTTCTTATAGTCAACCTTGCCAGAGCGCGCCTGTGCCAACAGATCGAGGGCCGCAGCGCGTAAACGGTCGCCACTGACCACGGCATCGACAGCGCCATCACGCAACGCATCAGCAGAGCGCTTTTCGTTGCCGGTACAGATCCATTCAATAGCATTATCTGCACCAATCATGCGTGGCAGGCGTACCGTACCACCCCAGCCTGGGAAAATACCCAACTTCACTTCCGGCAGACCGACTTTGGCATCTTCGGCCAGCACCCGCAGATCGGTACTTAGACACAGCTCAAATCCGCCTCCCAGCGCCAGGCCGTTGATGGCGGTCACCGTCGGACAGGGAAGGTCTTCTATACGACTGAACAGACCGTTAATCTTGTGCAGCATCGCCAGTACTTCTTCAGCCGATTGAGTAAATACCGCACCAAAGGATTTGATGTCCGCACCAACAATAAACGTGTCTTTGGCGCTGGTGATCAGCACGCCTTCCAGCCCGGTTTGCTGCTCCAGATGCGCGACAGCAGTTTCCAGCTGCTCGAGGGTTTCGGAATCCAGCTTATTCATGGGTTCACCCAGCCGGTCGAAGCAAATCTCAAAGCAGTTTGAAGACAACGCAACGAGTTTGATCGAGCTGCCTTCTACCCGTATATTTTCATCCATCAACCTATACCTTTTTTCTGTAACTTATTGTTGTTATTCCGCTGAAGGGGCTTACCGCTTGCTCTGAAACAGCGACTCGGACTTGCTCGGGGCATGCCTCAATGCAGGCCTGAAAAGTCCTCAACACATGACATGACAAGCCATATCACTGTCTGTCAGTGTAGAAGATCACCGGCCGCGCTCAATTGCAAAAACGCCCCAACCTACTGTCATTTTCAACCAGCTTTATTTATAAGGCCTTTTATTCAATCTGTTACAGCAATATCTAACAATCAACATCATCAAAAAAAATAACATTAAAACTCATTACGCATCATGTTTTACTACTGCCGTGCTCAAGAAGATTGCGGCGGTACTCTCCTGGCGTGATCCCAAGCCAGCGCTTGAAGGAGCGAAAAAAAGCACTGGGCTCGTCAAAACCCAGCAACTCGGCAATGTCGGTATTGGTCAGGTCAGGATTACTCAGATAGGTCACCGCCGCCTCCCGACGACAGTCATCCTTGATCTGCTGAAAAGAGCAGTTCTCTTTCTGCAGCTTACGCCGCAATGTCGTCACCGACATATTCAGGTATTCGGCCACCGTATCCGCGTCCGGCATCTCACGGCTAAAGTCCCGACCAAAAATGGCCCGGACTTGCGAAGCCAACGAGTTGTCCCCCTCGACCATGACCAGCAACTGGTAAGGAGCGGTTTTTAAAAAACCCTGCAGACTCTCTTCTGTCTGCAACAGGGGCAACTCCAAGACTGCGCGATCAAACAGCAGGCAGTTTTCCGGTTGGGAAAACCTGACCGGCGCCTGAAACAACACTTCGTAATCCGACGCATCGGCAGGTTTGGGACAACTGAACCAGACCTCTTGCAAGGCGACACGACGCCCCGCCAACCAACAGGTAAAATGGTGCCAGAGAGACAGAGAGGTACGAATCGTGACCGATTCGCTGTTGGCGACTGAGCGCTGGAAATCGGCCGGGCTCAACGCAGCGGTCGGACCAATGCTGACGACGGCATGCCGGCTTGTCGTGCGCAGAACCGGTTTAACGCCAGCGCCGCGGCAGATATCATAAAATTCTGAGCAGCGGTTAATGGCCGCGCCGATTGTCGGGCAGTGAATAATGCACAGACACATCATACGCAGCGCGCCGTTAGGGACACGCCCCTCACTGAGCATGCCAAATGATTCATCCTGCATCATCCACATAGCCCGCTGGTAAACCTTGCCGTACAGCGCGGCTGAGAATTCGCTTTGCTCAAGCTCGGCAGCAGTTATATTCAGCGAATCGAGCAGGCCCGTAACATCTGCGTTTTGTGCCCTTAGTGAGTCCAATAAGGTATCGACATAACTGATCGGCACGGTAACCTGGCCGTCTATCTGTCCATGCATAATTGCCCCTGCCATATAGTCCTCCTGACCCGTCTACTGCGGCTGTGCATCGCTTTCGGGAAACAGCGCTTTCAGAGCTTCCAGGGTAGTCTGGGGTTTGAGTGTCAGAATGTCGCATGTGAGTCGGGACAAAATCGCTTCGGCGGTATTTCCGCCGAGCAAGGCCCCTTTGAGCCCGCTTCGAGCAACCGAGCCCATCACAACCAGTGAC
>JBFGYY010000160.1:0-6581 GCA_041587095.1 Motiliproteus sp.
CGCAATACCGACAACAGGCACCGCCGCCCTGTTCGCCTTGGGGTTAGCCGGCCTGGCCACTTCCAGACGCAAGAAAAAGGCACAGGCGGTATGAGTCCAAACGCCTGCTAATGGAAGCGATTAGGACCGCCTCTTCGGACGGTTCAGATCGCTGATAACCCCCGGTGTGTTTTCCGGGGGTTATTTTTTTAAGGCAGGTAACCGGTACATAGACGCTATGGTAATGCCCGGTAATCGCCGCCTACTTCATTTGTTATATGTCCACTTCGTATCGAGGGCGGAGTTCTCCGTATCGGACACCGAGTTGCTCCCTTAAAAAAAGGGGCAGATTTATTTTCCACTATTTCCCACGTCACTTTTATTGCTTGACCAGGCGATAGCTAACCCCGGCTATGGTAGCCTCCATCACCTGACAGTTGGGTTATTTTTGGTTGAAAATAAATCTGTCCCCTTTAAGAAAAAAGGCAGCCGAAGCTGCCTTTTTTAAAACGGTGATATCGACGGGTTAAAAAATAATTTCACCGGTCTGCGGATCAACCTCTTCCTTCTTCGCTTTCGGCTTTGGCATCAGCGCCTCGCGCACCAGAGCTTCGATCTCATCGGCGACATCGGGGTTTTCTTCCAGGTACTTGGCCGAATTCGCCTTGCCCTGACCGATCTTGTTGCCCTTGTAGGCGTACCAGGCACCGGACTTATCGACAATATTTTCCTTCACGCCCAGGTCGATCAGCTCACCCATTTTATAGATGCCTGCGCCGTACATGATCTGGAATTCGGCTTGCTTGAAAGGCGGTGCCATCTTGTTCTTAACGACCTTGACCCGCGTTTCGTTGCCAATGACCTCGTCTTTATCTTTCACCGCGCCGGTACGGCGAATATCCAGACGCACGGATGAGTAGAACTTGAGCGCATTACCGCCGGTTGTGGTTTCCGGGCTGCCGAACATCACACCGATCTTCATCCGGATCTGGTTGATGAAAATCACCAGACAGTTGGCATTCTTGATCGAACCGGTTAGCTTCCGCATAGCCTGGCTGAGCAATCGAGCCTGCACACCGAGGGAGGAATCGCCCATCTCACCTTCGATCTCGGATCGTGGCACCAGGGCTGCGACCGAATCGACAACGATCACATCGACCGCACTGGAACGCACCAGCATGTCGGTAATTTCCAGCGCCTGCTCGCCGTTATCAGGCTGGGAAACCAGCAGACCATCGATATTCACACCCAGCTTCTCAGCATAGGTGGGGTCAAGTGCATGCTCGGCATCGACAAAGGCGCAGGTTTTACCCATCTTTTGTGCTTCGGCGATCACGCTCAAGGTCAGGGTCGTTTTACCGGATGACTCCGGCCCATAGATTTCACAGATACGTCCGAACGGCAATCCGCCAATACCCAGCGCTACGTCCAATCCAATGGAGCCGGTACTGACCTTATCGACAGCAAAGTTAGCCGGGTCATCCATTTTCATGATGGCACCCTTACCAAACTGGCGTTCAATCTGGGTAAGCGCTGCGGCCAGCGCTTTCTTTTTGTTATCGTCCATTGCGGTTACCTTTAAACTCATCTACGGTTGATCGGCGCTGCGACATCACTATTTTTCGAACGCTGATAGCTTCCAACAAAGCTTGTTATAAATCCGTTCATTTCAAACAATGCTCGAAGCATTTATGCTGATGCCGACAAAATACTGTATATATGCTCAGTATTAAATCACATTATTGCTGAAACGCAAGACTCAATTCCAGTAATTGCCCTGAAACGCCGGTTCTGCGTTACGAATTACTCAGCACCGCGCCTCCTCCCTTCGAAGCCGATGCCATTTGCAGTACAATGCCAACCTTTTCAGCACTCAGCATCCACAGGGTAGAGCATGGCAAAGGCAGCCTCCGACAGCAAACCACATACACCGATGATGCAGCAGTATTTCCGCATTAAAGCGGAACACAATCATGAGCTGGTTTTCTATCGGATGGGCGATTTCTACGAGCTGTTCTTCGATGATGCACGCCGCGCATCTGAGCTGCTGGGGATCTCCCTGACCAGCCGGGGTCACTCCGGTGGTGAGCCGATTCCGATGGCGGGGATCCCCTTTCACGCCGCTGACAATTATATTGCCAAGATTGTCCGTGCCGGTCAGTCGGTCGCTATCGCCGAGCAGATTGGCGATCCGGCCACCTCCAAAGGACCGGTCGAGCGCAAGGTGGTCCGCGTTGTCACCCCCGGAACGCTTACCGAAGAGTCCCTGCTCGATGAAGCGCAGGACAATCTGCTGCTGGCACTGACACGCAATGGCGAACGCTTTGGTATCGCGCACCTGGATCTGAGCTGCGGCCGCTTCAATATCGCCGAGGTCGATGGTCTGGAAGCCCTGCACGGCGAACTTGCCCGCCTGCGCCCGGCGGAGATTCTGTATAACGAGGAAGATGGCCTCGATGCCGAGCTGTCAGCCTCGTGCGGCGCTCGCCGCCAGCCACCCTGGAATTTCGAACTCGAAACAGCCCGGCGCCTGCTTACCCAGCAATTCCAGACCCGCGACCTGAGCGGCTTCGGGTGCGAAGGGCTGGACACCGCGCTGCGTGCAGCGGGCTGCCTGCTCAGCTATGCCCGGGAAACGCAGCGCACCAGCCTGCCGCATATTCGCTCGCTGCAGGTGGAAGAAAAAAATGACAGCGTAGCGATGGATTCCGCGACCCGCCGCAACCTCGAAATCGATCAGAATTTGTTAGGCGGCAGCGACAACACCCTGTTTGCGGTTCTGAACAAGACCGCGACACCTATGGGTGGGCGTCTGCTACGGCGCTGGCTTAACCGGCCTTTGAGGCAGATAGCCACCCTGCGCCAACGACAGTTCAGCATCCGCTGTCTGATCGATGACTACCGCTACGAGGCGTTAACCCCAGTTCTTAAACAGATCGGCGATGTTGAACGTATTTTGTCGCGCATCGCGTTGCGCTCGGCACGCCCGCGGGATATGGAGCGCCTGAAGCGCAGCCTTAGCGCCCTCCCCGATCTGCAGCAGCAATTGCAAAGCATGGAGTCACCGCTGTTGTTGCAGCTGGCAGTCAGTATCGCCGAGTTCCCCGGCCTGGAGACCCGTCTGCAGGCAGCTATTATCGACAATCCACCGGTCGTGATTCGCGACGGCGGCGTCATCGCGGAAGGTTACGACAGCGAACTCGATGAACTGCGCGCGCTGAGTGAGAACGCCGGCGACTATCTGATCGATCTGGAGAAGCGTGAGCGCGAGCGCAGCGGTATCCCGACGCTCAAGGTGGGCTACAACCGCGTACACGGCTATTTTATCGAGATAAGCCGCAGCCAGTCTGATAAAGCGCCCACGGAGTATATTCGGCGCCAGACCCTGAAAAATGCCGAGCGCTTTATCACACCGGAACTGAAAACCTTCGAAGACAAGGCCCTCAGCGCCAAAAGCCGGGCGTTAGCCCGCGAAAAGCAGCTGTATGACGAGCTTCTGGAGATCGTTGCTGCAGAACTTGCAGCATTGCAGGACAGCGCTGCCGCGATCGCCGAACTGGATGTCCTGCACAATCTGGCCGAACGGGCTGAGCAGCTGGATTTTTATGCACCGGAGTTGGCGGAAGAACCCGGTATCGAGATCGAAGGCGGGCGCCATCCGGTTGTCGAACAGTTACTCGACGACCCTTTTGTCGCCAACGACCTGCGCTTGAACGACGACCGTCACATGCTGATCATCACCGGCCCCAATATGGGGGGTAAGTCGACCTATATGCGCCAAACTGCGCTCATCGTGCTGCTCGCCCATATCGGCAGTTATGTGCCCGCCCGAGTGGCAAAGATCGGCCTGGTTGACCGGCTCTTTACCCGTATGGGTTCTTCTGACGACCTAGCGGGCGGACGCTCCACCTTTATGGTCGAAATGACCGAGACCGCCAATATTCTGCATAACGCTACCGAGCGCAGCCTGGTGCTGATGGACGAAGTCGGCCGTGGCACCAGCACCTTCGACGGGCTGTCGCTGGCCTGGTCCTGTGCGCACCATCTCGCCTGCCAAAACCGCGCGCTCACCCTGTTCGCAACCCACTATTTCGAACTGACCGCGCTCCCGGACAGCACCAGCGGTGTGGCGAATATCCATCTGACGGCGACGGAGCATAACGACCATATAATTTTCCTGCACAGCGTCCACGAGGGCCCCGCCAGCCAGAGTTATGGTCTGCAGGTTGCCCAGCTGGCCGGCGTGCCGCAAAGCGTGATCCAGGAAGCCCGTCAGAAGTTATCCCAGCTGGAGGCTCTGCCTGTAGCCAATCCCGTAAGCGCCCCATCGCTGCCAAATGTTGCCTCGCAGCCGATCCAGTCGGACCTGTTTGGCCAGCCCCCTCACCCGCTGGAGACCCAGCTGGCCGAGCTGGATATCGACGGCATGACACCTCGTCAGGCCCAGGAGCTGCTCTACACACTGAAAACCAAGTGGGGCAATTAACGACCGTTAAGCGCTCAAGGGGATCTCTTGTGCTGCCGCAGGTGCCTGATCGGTCACGGACGCCGATTCAGGCCCCTCGATCGGCAGCCAGACTCGAAAACAGGTACCCACGCCCAGCTCGCTGCGCACGTCAATACGACCGCCGTGATCACGAACGATCCCGTAGGACAGAGACAGGCCCAGGCCCGTGCCTTCACCGACAGGTTTGGTGGTGAAGAAGGGCTCAAATATACGCTGACACTCTGCCTCGGCTATCCCCTTGCCGCTATCCTGAACCTCGAACCAGACCATTGCGTCCTCGCAACCGGTACGGATAGTGATAACCCCCTGCGTGGCAATCGCCTGCACGGCGTTAACCAACAGATTTAACACCACCTGATTGATCTGCGGGAGACAACAGTTCACCATAGGCAGATCCGCATAATCCTTGATCACCTTGGCTTTATATTTCAATTCGTTCGTCGCCACATTCAGGGTACTGTCTATTCCCTGGTGCAGATCATAAAACTGGCATTCCTTGGTGTCCCGGCGCGAGAAATCTTTCAGATCCTGTATGATTTTGCGCACCCGGACCACACCATCACGGGACTCAGAGATCAGATCACCAACATCATCCATAAAGTAGCCAAAATCCATACGCTGCTTAATGACGGCTATTTTATCCGCCAGCTCTGCATCGCCTTTCACCAGCGGATCGGCAGCATGATAGAGCTGCAATAACGCCTGCAGGTCGTCCATGTAACTTTGCAGGGAGTTCAGATTCGAACTGATAAAACCTATCGGATTGTTTATCTCATGCGCCACGCCCGCCGCCAGCTGACCAATAGAAGCCATTTTTTCCGACTGCAGCAGCTGACTCTGAACCTGCTCAAGCTTTTCAATCAAGACCAGATGCTCCTGGGTCTCGCGCTCCAGGCGCTGTTGTATTTCCCGCCGCTCCAGCACTTCGTGGTGCAGCTGGTCATGCGCCCGCTGCAATTGTGCCGTTCTCTGCTCGACCCGGCACGCCAGGACCTCTTGCTGGCGGCGATATCGCGCGCTGATCGCTTGCTGCCATCGGCGGCCAAACAGATAAGTCAGTAACAGCACGGCGGTCATAACCAGCAGCTGCGTCCATAAAAACCGGCTCATATGTGCGCGCAACTGCGCGTAATCCGCACGCACAAACAGCGTGCCGACCAGCCGGGCATCATTACCCGCTTTGATAGGCAGGTAGATATCCAGGTGGCCGGGAAACTCGAAACGCCCTGGCGGGCGGTAATCCGGCACCGATCTCAACGACGCCCATGAAGCTACTTTACTGCTGATTACCTCACCGTCTTCGGAAAACAGCACCAGTATATGCAGATAACGATTACGCGCCATTACCGACTCAAACAAGTCCCGAGCGACCCATTCCGTACCATAAAGGACGGCGCCTCCCAGGTTGATCGTCATCAGGTTGACTGTCTCGTCAAGCCGCTCGGACATCTCCTCCTGCAAGACCTTGCGCTCAACAAAGTAACCCAGTAGCGTTGCCAAAACAAAACACAGCGCGATGCCGGCCATGAGGACCTGCAACAAGCGATTTTTTAGCGCTAGACGAGTAATGGTATCCATACGTACTCCCTGTATTTGTTTTCCCGACCCTATCCAGAACCTACTTGCCGAAAGCGATTTGTCGAGGCTTCAATCAACGACTAAAAAATTGGTCTTTAAAAAGACCGCTCCTTTCGAAACACTGATCCTTCCTGTATGTATTATCCATTTTCGTTCTACTTGCCGGCGACAAGAATGACCCACGTCAGTTAGTAGGCAAATAGTAACGACGGCCGACCAATACCTTAACCCGATACAGCACGAACTTACCGGGTAATGCTTTTTTACGGTTATACTTCCAGCAACTACCTGAGGTTAAGCCAAATGAGAAGTAAACTTCAGTTGCTCGGCAGGATTTTGATAGCGTCACTACTTTGTCTGCACACAAGCAACAGCAATGCCGATACGCGCTCAATTCGAGTTGGCTTGTTCGATATGCCGCCCTTTTACAGCCAGGATGCTCTGGGCCGACCGCAGGGAGAACTGGTTACACGCTTAAACCAAGTCATGCGACATCTTGGCATAAACTGGGAGGCGA
>JBFGYY010000161.1:0-6564 GCA_041587095.1 Motiliproteus sp.
GGGGGGACGGAATAAAATATAGCTGAACACGCCGATAATGAGCTTAGTAACTAAACAACCACTATTCACGCCCATTACATCAGCCACCGTGCTCGTCGGCGCAAAGGTGAATTTTGCCAGCCGACAGCTCTTAGCTGGAATTCACCAGGCCTGTAGTCTGTAGCCCATTCTTCAGAATTTTCTTCTATGAAAATAAGCACATAAATCACGTTAGGCACGTTCCTCCTCTGCGCCGGCGAGCACTGAGGCAATTCGGTGATCAGGCCCCGAAGGGGGCGAGGCAAGGATGCCGAGCCAGATCGCCAGCACAGGAGGTGCTGTCGAGATGCCCGCCGCATTGCCTCAGAGCGCAGCGTACCCGCAGGGCGGCGAAGCGGGGCTAAATGGCACAGAAAGCGTTTTCTTGGTTCGTTCTTTGCCGCGCTTGGTAAAGAATGAACCCGTCCGGGGGGACGGAATAAGATATACACGAACACACCGCTAACGAGCTTATCAACAGCAGAGTTGCGAGTAGCGTCTTGGTAGCCCTCCCACCGTACTTGTCGATGATCAGACCCTGAAGGGAACATACCCTGTTGCGTCTTGCAGGGGTTCCAAAAAGCAAATATTGTCAAACAACGCGAACAAACGCGCAGCGCCCTTAAAGCCGGAAGACCGGAAATATGTTGAATATATTCTATCTATGCGTGGGTATTGGCTTGCTGACCTGTGGTGGCGAAGCGTTGATTCGTGGTTCGCTGGCGGCCGCCAGGCGCCTTGGTGTATCGCCTTTATTAAGCGGGCTCATTATCGTCGGTTTCGGGACTTCAGCCCCGGAGTTGGTCGTGTCGGTGAATGCGGCGATGGAGGGGCGACCGGACATCGCGGTCGGCAACGTTGTTGGCAGCAATATCGGTAATATTTTATTAATACTGGGGATTTGCGCGCTGATCACGCCGTTAGTGGTTAAGCCTTTGGTGCTCAGGCGTGACGCAGCGACGGTGGTGGCTGCAAGTGTATTGTTTCTGGTTCTTGTTCTGGCAGGAGATCGTGTGCTTGGACGGGTCGATGCCGCTATTCTTCTCGCCGGCTTGATCGCCTATTTAGTCTGGGCTTACAGAAGTGAGCGCTTACATGCAACCCCTTCGGCTGAGCTGCACCAGGCTGAAGCAGAAGAACTGTCAGCGGCGCCGAAGTCGGTATTGTGGACGGTCATTGCCGTGGTTATTGGTTTGCTCCTGTTAATAGCCGGCTCGCAGGTTCTGCTGATTGGAGCCATTGGCATCGCTGGCTACTTTAAGGTTCCCGAAGCGGTCATCGGTTTGACTCTGGTGGCGGTGGGCACGTCACTTCCCGAGTTGTCCATATCGGTTGTGGCGGCGATTCGCAGGCATGCCGACGTTGCGGTCGGGAATGTACTGGGCAGTAATATTTTCAACTTGCTGGGAATTCTGGGCGTGTCGTCACTGTTACAACCGCTTCCGGTGCATGCCAGAATCCTGGACTTTGATCAATGGATCATGCTCGGCGCGTCTTTGCTCTTGCTTCTGTTTTTGTATACCGGACGCTGTCTGAGCAGGTTTGAGGGTGGGTTGTTACTGATCGGCTACGGCACCTATGTCTGGCTAAGCTTTACCGTGTTCGGTGGCTAGTAGCGAATGGACGGCGCGATTAGACACCCTCAGCAAGGCATTTTAGACGCTCTAGGAGAGGGATCGGGCGGTTGACAGATCGGCCAGACACGGGGTGTTGTTATCCACCACAAGCGGTATGGGTGTTGATCCACAGATTCTGTGGATAACTCTGTGTGTTTATTCTGGGGAACCTTCGGTAAGCCCCTAGTTATGGGGGCTTTGTACAAACTGTTTAAAATTTAACCAGTGCGATAAAGTCTATAAATAACAACAGGATAGGTTTTTTTGCCGCTAGGTTGTTGATTTTTCACCGCCAGAGCCGATCTTGGCTGCCATCGTTGTCGCAATGTGCATAAGCGTGAAGCCTGTCAATAGCTTTCAGGTAATAATAAAGCGCTTTATCGATGTTTTTTTGCTTGCAAAATGATTCAAATTGGCCAAACCCAGAGCAGCAGGGGCACGCCGAGCAACACAATGATAATTTCCAGGGGTAACCCCATGCGCCAGTAATCGCCGAAGGCGTAACCACCGGGACCCATGACCAGCGTATTGGACTGGTGCCCGATCGGAGTCAGGAACGCGCAGGAGGCTCCGACAGCGACGGCCATCAGAAAAGGGTCGATGCTTAGATTCAGCTGCTGGGCGATATCGCGTGCGATGGGGGCCATCACGACGGCGGTCGCGGCGTTATTGATAATGTCCGACAGAAACATGGTGATGATCATCACCAGAGCGATTATCAGCATGATCGGCAGGCCGGCGGTGAGTTCAACGGTTGTGCTGGCGGCCAGTGCGGTGAGTCCGGTGGATTCCAGGGCGATACCGACGGGTAGCATCAACGCCAGCAGCACAATAATGGACCAGTCGATCGGTTGGTAGAGCGACTCACTGGGGATAAAGTCCAGCACAATATAGGCCAGAACTGCCAGGAAAAAGGCGACCGGTAGCGGTAACCAGCCCATGACGCCGCTGCCGATGGCTGCAATGAAGATCGCCAGCGCCAGCAGAATCCGGCGTGGCGGTGTTAGCGCCAGATTGCGCTCGGCCAGGGGGAGAATGGCCAGGCGTTGAAATTGCTGGTCGATACTGGCGCGCTCGCCCTGTACCAGAATGACGTCGCCGGGTTTGAACACCTGGTCGGCAAGGCGCCGGTTGAGCATTCGCCCCTGACGTGCCAGCCCCAGCATCGCCAGATCCCCGGCGGTCAGTTGGTTGAGCCGGCGTACACGCTGGCCATCGATCATTGACCCTTGTTGCACCACGCCTTCGGCCAGTATGGACGTTTCACTGCCGGGGCTCTTTTCGTCGTTGCCCGCGGGCTTGCCCAGCGCCGTGGTCAACGTGAGTTGGTAGGGTTCTGCCAGTGCGGGGACGGCCTGTACGTCACCCCGCAGGATCAGCACATCGCCTTCGGCAAGGCGGTGCGTGGCGTTTGCCGGGCGGATTCGACCGAAGCGGGAGATGCCCACCACCTCCAGCGTTTCCCCCAGCCCTTCGATCTCATCCAGGGTGATGCCGATGGCGCTGGAGTCGGCGCCGACGCGCAGCTCGCTGATATATTCCTCGATGGCAAACAACCCTTGCGGCGGATTGTGGTTGCGGCGTTCTTTGGGTATCAGTCGCCAGCCGATCAGGCCAATAAACAGCACACCCGCTACCGCGATCACGCCGCCGACGGCACTGTAATCGAAAAAGCCAAAGGGTGTCCCCGTGTAGGTATCGCGCAGATTGGCAATAATGATATTGGGTGGCGTGCCGATGGAGGTGGTCATGCCACCAAGAATACTGCCGAAGGCCAGCGGCATCAGGACGATGGCGGGGGAGCGCTGGTGCCGGGCCGAGGTGGCGAGCGCGATAGGCAGAAACAGCGCCAGTGCGCCGACGTTGTTCATAAACGCCGACGCTAATGTGACCGCCGACGTCAGCAGCAGTACGTGCATGAGCAGGTTTTCGGTCAGACTGATCAGACGGCTGGCGACCCAGTCCACCAGACCGGAGCGGCGCAGGGCGTCGCTGATGATCAATACCGCGGCAACGGTGATGACAGCGGGGTGGGCAAAGCCCTGAAACACCTGTTGCGCCGGTACCAGCTGGGTGAGGACGCAGGCGCTGGCCGCCAGTGCGGCCACAATATCGTGACGGAATTTACCCCAGGCAAACATCAGCAGTGTGGCGATTAAAATAGCACTGATCAGGTACTGGTCGAAAGTCATAGGCCAGCGGCTCCGGGGCGGATCATGATGGATGGTGTGAGTGCGTTAAACGGCGCTGAAAGGTTATTTATCAACAACCTGCCAGCGAGTCATAGCTGTTGTTATCTTAGCCGAATGTTGAGGTACTCAGATTATTTTTTTAATCCTGAGTGTTGAGGCAATAGCTGGGTCATTATCGCTTCTTGTTCCGTTCAACTATATTTCAAGCGGCCTATTTGCAAAATACTAAAAATGATTTATATCGCTATGCTGTCTTCATACACTGCACAGGTAGATAAAACGCCATGTCTGTTAATCACGCTAAGTTTGGCACGTTGCTCGGTTATGCGCCGGGCAATGTTCCCGTGTACTCCTCGCACTACGCGTCAGCGGATGACGTGGAATTTCCTGATCGCGAGTCCTACCGCAGTTATCAGGATGGCATTTTTATGGGCTATAAGTGGCAGTGCGTTGAGTTCGCCCGCCGCTGGGTATACGTGAACCAGGGCTATATCTTTGACGATGTGGCCATGGCCTACGATATTTTCGACCTGCGCACGGTACGTGTGATCAAAGACAACGCATTGCTTCCCTTGCAAGCGATCCGCAACGGCAGCCTGCGCCGACCGGAACCCGGCTGTCTGCTGATCTGGAACGAAGGCGGCGAGTTTGAAGATACCGGCCATGTAGCCGTGGTCACCGAAGTGTTCGATGACCGGGTGCGTATCGTCGAGCAGAATGTTGACCACCATGTCTGGCCGGCCGATCAGCGCTGGTCGCGCGAGCTGCGCGCCGGGGTCGATGCCGAGGGTGACTATACCATCACCTGTACCTACGATGAAGGTTCAATTCTGGGCTGGGTGATCGCATCCGAGGATGCCAGTCATGCCGAGCCGCGTTTAGATACAGACCCGACGCTGTTGACACTGCGCGCCGCCGAACTGGCGCCGGTCGCGGCGCAAGCCGCCTGTCTTGACAGCGAGCGCGCTGACGACGCCGCCTACATGCTGGCCATGGGGGGGCCGGTACTGACGCAGAACGTAGCCGATCAGCAGCGCTATTTCACCTTGTCAGACAGCGCCGCCAGGGAGTTGAAGCACGCCAGTAATGAGTTGCATGCGATGTTTATGCACGCGACCCACCGTGTCCTGAAGGATGACAAGCTGCTGGCACGTTTTAATCTGCCGCCTTCCATCTGGCCAAAGATCCGTCAATCCTGGAACAACCGCCGGAATCAGATGATAACAGGACGGTTTGATTTTTCGGTTTCCGAGCGCGGCATCAAGGTGTATGAATACAATGCCGATTCAGCGTCCTGTTATATGGAGACGGGGCGGGTACAGGGCCAGTGGTTTGCTGCCCGGGGTTTTCATCAGGGACGCTGCCCGGGGGAAAAACTGTTTGCGGATCTGGTGCAGGCCTGGCGCAAAAGTGGTGTCGATACGGTGCTGCATATTATGCAGGACGATGATCCCGAAGAGACATACCACGCGATGTTTATGAAAGCGGCGGCAGAAGAAGCGGGTATTCGCTGCAAAGTCATTCTGGGTATGCAGGGCCTGGGCTGGGATGCACAGGGTTGCGTGGTGGATGCCGACGGTGAGCGGATGCTCTGGGTGTGGAAAACCTGGGCCTGGGAAACGGCGCTGGATCAGCTGCGCGAAGAATGCGATGCCGACGAGGCGCTGGCAGCCATCGGCGGGAAGCAGCAGCCCCAGGCTGCGCCCCGGCTGGTGGATGTGTTGCTGCGCAAGGAAGTGATGGTCTACGAGCCGCTCTGGACGCTCATTCCCAGCAACAAGGCCATTTTGCCGATTCTCTGGGAGCTGTTTCCCGATCATCCCAATCTGCTCGAATCGCGTTATGAACTCAGCGAGGCGATGAGCAATGCCGGTTATGTGACCAAGCCGATCGCCGGGCGTTGCGGTTTCAATATCAGTATTGTCGATGGCAATAATGAGCTGGTGAAGGAGACCGGCGGTCAGTTCGGTTCTCAGGACCAGATCTATCAGCAGCTGTTCGGGCTGCCGAAGATCGATAAGCACTATGTGCAGGTGGGCACCTTCTCGGTCGATGGCAAGCATTCGGCGACGTCGGTACGGGTCGATACGTCGCCGGTTATTACCACCTACAGCGATCTGCTGCCGTTGCGGATTCTCGACGACGGCAATTGGCCGGCGTCCGGCGCTTCGGCAGACCCGGACGGGCAATAGCCGCGTCGCGGGACTTTATGTGCCGCGATTGTTGCTGGCCGTTTGGGGCAGAGGTTGTCCGTTGCCGGCGTCGGTGACGGACATGGCACCCGGGTACAGCGTCAGGTGCGGGAAAGGGATCTCGATCTTGTTGGCATCGAATGCGGTCTTGATCTGCTGATGGATATTGTTTTTCAGTTCAAGAAATTTCTCCCGCTGGGTCCAGACCGAAAACTGAATTTCAACGCAGGACTCCGCAAACCCCAGCACGATAAACACCGGTGCGGGCTCCTCCAGCGCCAGGGGATTCTGGTGTGCGACCTCTTCGAGCACTTTCTTGACCCGATCAATATCCTCCTTATAGGCAACGCGCAGCTTGATATCGGCGCGGCGAATCGGAAACTTCGTCAGCGTTGTGACATTGGATTTGATCAGTTTCTCGTTGGGAATTCGCACATAAAGGTTATCGTAGGTGCGCAGTTTGACCGACAGCAGGTCGATGGCGATCACCTCACCGGTGACATCATCGACCCGGATGGTATCTCCCATGGAGAAGGGGTTTTCCCA
>JBFGYY010000162.1:0-6564 GCA_041587095.1 Motiliproteus sp.
ACGGTTGGTTCATAGCACAACAGTAGCAGCTTGCAGGGATCGGGGTCATCGGACCAAAGGCTGAACAACATTCAGACCATCTGCCGGAAAAATCGAGGGTCCTAGGTACGTTATGAATGCCGCATTAAACAGACATACTGTAAATCCGTCTTGCGTAAAAATTCGACAATCATCAAGCACGGAACCGGTGTCGTAATACCAGAACACGATGCAGAGCCGGCGTTACAAGGAGAAGAGTATGTCTACGGTAGTTACAAAACGAGCGGTATCTATAGCCCTTGTCCCCGATGCCGACCCTGACGCGTTACAGGCTATGCGGGCACCGTTACCCCAGCCGCTTCCTGCCGGGATACCGGTTCCCGAGCAACAGGCTGAGCCTGAAAGCGCGTTGGCGAGTCGTTGGTTACGCGATGGCGCAACGATCGCTCTGCCCTCACCGCGTAGCCAACCTGAGACCGGGGTTGCTGATAAGAAAGTTAAAAGCAAACGCAGTAAACAGCGCGCAAAGGCTTGCCGGGCGAAGAAGGACGCCTCGGTTAGTGCGTTATCTCCGGGTTCAGCACGGGGAATAGAAACCATGTTTCGTTCTGCCTATCGGACGCAGCTGGACCTAACGGCCCTCGCGGCAACGAAGGCTAACATCATGATCTCGCTGAACGGATTTATCCTCTCGGTACTCACCTTATCTGGGCCCTTTGTGCTGGTGGCCGAGCCGCTTTTTACCATCCCGATCGCCGTGTTTCTTGCTACTTGTCTACTGTCCATCATTTTCGCTGTACTGGCGGCAAGGCCACACCGGCATACGGGCAGGGCGATGCGTAGCGATTTTAAGAATGATCGCGCTAACTTACTGGTGTTCGAGGACTTCTCGCGTTTAAAAGAAAAAGATTATGTGCAGGAGATGCTGGGCTTAATGACAGATAATCGGCGTATCTACAAAAATATGACCCGTCAGATCCATATGCTCGGACAGATGGCCGACCGCACGTTCCGTCTGTTAAGTATCTCTTACGGCGTATTTCTGGCAGGCCTGACGATCAGCACGTTGTTATTGCTGGGCATCGGTTTTTTCCATAATACGCCTGATATTGCTAACCTGATTAATCAAGTTCAAATTCGTGATCTTGGTTAACATCCGCTTGAATGCGTCCCCGGTTTGAGGGGCTGACGTGGTCAGCGAAGTTATCGGATTAAACGTTGCCAATAGCTCGGGTAAGTAGCTATCAACTAGGGAGTACTGGGTGAGCGTTCGGCATATATTGCTTGGTATGCTGGTTATGGCCAGCGCGGGGTGTTCGCCGCAAGGGATGGCAGAAGCCGCCAAATTTAAGAAATTTGCCACAATTTATGAGCCGTCAGGGCTGCAGCAGCTAGCCGATGGACGATTTATTGTGGTCCAGGACGAATCGTCGCACCCCTTTGACCTGTTTGTCCTGTCAGCCGATGGCGACGTCGAAGAGCAATCCCTGTTCAGGGCCGGGTTGCTGAGTTGGGCATCCCCAAACAGAGCACTGGCGAATCTTGAGGATCTCGAAGGCGTTACCAGTGATGCTGCCGGTTATATCTATGCGATCACGTCACATTCACGTAAAGAGAACGGTAAGCGCGACGATGTTCGCGAACAGCTGGTTCGCTTTCGACTGGAGGGAGAGCAGGTTGTTGACGTGCAGATTTTGCGAGGCCTGCGTAAACGAATTTCCGCTCAGTACCCCGCTTTAACCAAGGCGGTTAAATTACGCGACGTAAAAGGCGAAGGCGGCTTTAATATTGAAGGGCTGAGTTTCGATGCGCACGGTTCGCGGTTACTTATCGGCTTGCGCGGTCCGCAGACCAAGTCCGATGAGGCCATCATTGTCGTGCTGAATAACCCGCAACAACTCTTTGTCACCGATACCGACGCGGTGTTTGCCGAGCGACTTATCACGCTCGATCTGAAGGGGGGAGGGATTCGCGGTCTAAGTTACGACGACCATCTTGGCGGCTACCTGATCCTCAGCGCACGCCCGGGCAAGTCATTTAAGCTCTGGTTCTGGCAAGGCCATGCAGGTTCAGAGCCCAGAAAAATCAAGATCGACGGGCTGAAAGACCTTCGTCAGGCTGAAGGCGTTGCTCCCGTACGGCGGGATGGAAAACCGCTGGGGGTGTTGATTGTCAGTGATGAGGGGGATGGTATGAAGGGCAAACCCGGTAGATATAGTATGATCCGTTATGATCAGATGACAATTGAATAATCGATTAATCCCGCCTGTTAAGAAGGTTATGGATAGATAGCCCGTGTAATCAGAAAACCCTATAAAATATCAACGTTTAATTAACGCGCCTTAAATTAACGAATATTAAATTAACAGCGCCTGAATAAATATTCATGATTTATTATCGATGGCCGATAGAGGCTACAAGTCAGGAAAATAAACTTGGAGTTTTCTATGAAGCAATTTGTTCGAAATGTTACAGCCGTACTATCGCTAATGCTTGTTTCGATGACGAGCCAGGCTGCCGTTGAAAACAGCTGTAAAGGTTCATCTGAGCGGGTCTGTTCCGGCTCTTCAAGCTGTGCTTGGGTAAGCGGCTATAGCAGGGCCGATGGCAAGAAAGTTAAAGGCTATTGCCGGGTGAAAGGCAAAAGTGCTTTAAAGGCAAAAAATTCTGAAGCCAAAAAGTCTGTGACTAAATCCGCTGAAACCAAAAAATCGGCTGTTCGCGATACGGCTGGCACAGGTTCGTCACGCGCATTAAATAGTGACGGTAAGTCAAAACGTGATGACATCAACGATAAAGTTTCAAGTCGTTTCAGCGATGATAAAAAACGCGAAGGCAAAGACGTAAGCAGTAATAAATCGAAGACAAGTAGTAGCAGCGACAAAGCAAAAAATAAAGAAAAATCCAAATCCAAAGTGAAAGATAAAAAGGCTAAAAAAGCCAAAAAAGAAAAGAAGGAAAAGAAAGATAAAAAGGTTAAAAAAACGAAATCCAGTAGCACCGCAAACAAGTCAGCAAAGAAAGACAAAGATTAATGAATGACGTCGCGGCTGAGGTGCGTATTTTCTCGTAACACCTGTCTGTACCGCAGTATAGTCGCGTCTGATGACGTGACTATACTGCGGATTTGATCTCCGCCAAGCTCAAGCTGTGATTGACCAAGGCAGCTGGCAGATTTTTATGCTCGCCTCCCGTTCCACGCATCAGACAGGCTATCGCTTGCCGGCTCCGGTGAGTTTGAGGATGAACTATCCTTAATAAACCATCGTATTATCTATTGGCAGGCACAGAGGCAGGCGTCCCTCTTTGTTCATGACTCATTTAAGCAGGAGCACCGGTGTGGCGTGTCGGTTAAAAGCGCATCGAACAGGCCCAAGGCCCAAGTTGATCACATCAGAATCAATCCGCCAGCGTGCTGGGTTGATAACAGGGTGATGAGTATATCAAGGTTGCTGGTTATTCAGTCTGAATGCGACTAAGGGAGAGTTGACGAGCTGTTTTTTCTTTCTTGCAAGCTGGCTGAAATAGCGGTTAGACTCGTGGAAATTTTGCTCTCTGTACGTACGCTGGCGTGTGCAGATCGCTGTTTTCGGCGTGTTGGACGGCTCCGAATGTGACGGCTGAGGGCAGATATAACAATGCATATATAACAATGCAGATATAACAATAAAGTTTCTTGTTCGCAAAGGTATGCATGTTCAAGTGACCCTATCAGGTGATGCGCGCAATGCAAAAGAACAGATTCAAGGGCTACAGCCGTCTTCTATTACCGGTCATTCTGGCCGTGCTGGTGATCTCCGTCCTGCAGGTCAGCAGTAGTTTTTTTCTGACCCGTTCGAGTGTTAATGAGTTGGCCGAAACCGTTGTCACGACCCAGGAGCAGGGGAGTGAGCGGCTATCTGAACAATTATCGGAGGCTAACCTTGCAGTGGGTGCGGCGATGACCCGGCTCAACGAGGGGGTGAGCCAATCGCTGTCGCGTAAACTGCAGGAACGACTTGGTGCTGAGCAACAGTCGGTGCGGGCATCCCTGATGGATGCTGTGCATCAAAGTGCCGAAGCGATGGCGACGTTGATGGCAGTTGTCGCGCCCGAAGCGATCTGGGACAACGATTCGCCCAGGTTAACCCAATTGGTTCGTGACCTGCATAGAAACCCGCAAGTCGTCTTTGCAGGGTATTACGCGGTTGATGGTAAACCCCTGACGCGCTTTTTGGACCGTACCAACCCCGTGATTCTGGCCCTGTTAAAGCGCGGGGAGGGGCGTAAGTCACTGGATAAAGTGGTTAATGCCGCCAAGAGTGATCCCGCACTATTTGTGGTTGATTTGCCGATCAGTCCCAAAGGGGTCGTCATTGGCCGGTTTGTTTTAGGCGTCACGAATGCGCAGGCGATTGAACAGGCCGAGGCATTGAATAGCCGGTTTAGCCAGCTGATCTCGGAGACCGGACAGGAAGTAACGTCCATTATTACCGCCGAATCCGATCAGGCCAGTGAGGTTCTGCAACAAGCGCTGGAGGAAGCGGCAGACGTTAATCGGGCCACCGGCCAGGATATGAAAGCGGTGATTCAGGCAGAGTCTGCCGGTCTGGTGTCGACCCTGACAACCACCATGGTCGTGATGGCGTTAGTGCTGGTGGTTGCCCTTGTTGTGGTAATGACCCTGCGTATAACCTCCAAGATACGTTCACTGACAGCCTCCCTGGACGATTTGGCTGCCGGTGACGGTGATCTTACGCATCGAATTGCGATCGAAAGTCAGGATGAAATTGGCGACATGGCCGAAGCGGTGAACCAGTTCGTGGCGAAAACCCGGAGATTGGTCCAGGCCGCAAATCAGGCTGCCGATGAAACGGCCACGCAGATACAAACGATGGATGCCGTGTCGCTTCAGGCCAGCGATGCCGTCCAGCACCAGCATCAGCAGATCCAACAGGTTTCCCATGCGATGGGCGAGATGACCTCTACCATCCAGCAAGTGGCAGAGCGGATTCAGCAGAATCTGGGCCACGTGGATCAGATCCGTCATTCCAGTGGCGAAGCCAGTGATATCTCCTCGCAAGTTAAAGAGAGTATGCACGTGCTGGTGGATGAGGTGAACAAGGCGGCGACAGTGGTTATTGGTGTCGAAAGCCACAGCGAGCAGATTGAAGAAGTGCTCAACATGATCAACGCGGTCGCCGAGCAGACCAACCTGTTAGCGCTGAATGCCGCGATAGAGGCAGCCCGGGCTGGCGATCTGGGTCGCGGTTTTGCGGTGGTTGCTGATGAGGTCAGGGCTCTGGCCAGTAAAACCCAGCAGTCGACCCAGGATATTCGCGGCCGAATCGATGACTTGCAGCGCGCTTCGAAAGAGGCGGTTGTTGTTATCGAGCGGGCCGCCAAGCATGCACAGTCTGGTATCTCGGCAATCGAGTCCTCCGATGAGCGTATGCACGCGGTATCCGAATCGGTACAGGGCTTGTTCGACCTGACCAATGATATCGCGGCCATGGCGGAGGAGCAGTCGCAGGTTTCCGGTGATATCAGTCTCAACGTCGAGCGTATCCGCAGCGATGGTGACACAGCGGCAAGTGCGGTTACACAAAATCGTGAGCTCAGCAGCGGTTTGGGTCAGCTATCCACATCTCTAAAGAGCACGCTGGCGCAGTTCAAAGTCTGAGCTCGTCTTAACCTTTCCCATTCTTGAACTATTCTTTGCTATAGGGATTCACTGCCCCTCCCTTAGAGGGGGGCTTTGTTATTTCTTAACCTGTGATGTGCTTCTCTCGCTTGAGAGAAAGGACGAAACAATTATGCCTAAGAATACACTGACATTACGCGATAACCGTACCGGTAAGACGCTGGAGCTGCCGATACAGCAAGGGGTTGCCGGCCCTCCCGTGGTCGACATTCGTGGTCTTTATGCTGAAATGGGTTTGTTTACCCTGGACCCCGGCTACAAATCCACGGCTTCGTGCACCAGTCGAATAACCTTTATCGATGGCGAAAAAGGCATCCTGCTCTACCGGGGCTACCCCATTGAACAGCTTGCCGAGCACAGCAGCTTTACCGAAACCGCGTATTTGCTGCTTAAAGGTGAATTACCTGATAGCCAGCAGCTTAAGACGTTTAACAATCTGATCGGCAATCACACGATGGTGCACGAACAGTTGCTGAACTTTTATCATGGTTTTCGACGTGATGCTCATCCGATGGCGATCATGGTCGGTGTGGTGGGCGCATTGTCCGCCTTTTATCACGACTCGCTGGATATTCATGACCCTCTGCACCGGGAGATATCCGCGATCCGGTTGCTGGCAAAAATACCAACCATTGCGGCGGCTTCCTATAAGCATGCGATGGGGCAGCCCTTTATCTATCCGGATAACCGGCTGGGCTACGCGGATAACTTGCTGAAGATGTTGTTCGCCGTACCTTGCGAAAATTACGAAGTCGACCCGATTGTGGCCCGTGCGCTGGATAAGATTCTTATCTTACATGCCGATCATGAGCAAAACGCCTCCACTTCTACCGTGCGTCTGGCAGGCTCAACCGGCGCGAATCCGTTTGCGGCTATCTCTGCGGGCATCGGGGCCTTATGGG
>JBFGYY010000163.1:0-6548 GCA_041587095.1 Motiliproteus sp.
AGAGGGGGAAAGGGCTTCTTTTTCTCCTCTGTAACTATCTGTTTGTATAATTTAAGTAAAGCAAACTTGTTTGGACGGACACTCGTTTTGTTCGTCCTTACTTTCTTACTCTCCGCCTGCTCCACCACCCCGCCCTCCAACATCTCAAACTCCTGCGCCATCTTTGACGAGAAGGATGACTGGTATTCCGCGGCTAAGGATTCGGCCGAGAAGTGGGGGGTGCCGATCCACGTGCAGCTGGCGATTATCCATCAGGAGTCCAGCTTTAAGTACGATGCCAGGCCGCCCAAGGACTATCTGCTCGGTTTTATTCCCTGGGGACGCAAGTCCACGGCCTTTGGTTATGCCCAGGTCAAGGACTCCACCTGGGAGTGGTATATGAGCAAGACCGGCAACTGGGGGGCGGACCGCGATGAGTTTGACGATGCGGTGGATTTCATCGGCTGGTATGGCACGATGTCCCATAAGACGCTGGGGATCTCGAAATGGGACGCTTACAACCAGTATCTGGCCTACCATGAAGGTCACGGCGGGTTTAAGCGCAAGACCTATAATCGGAAACCCTGGTTGATCAAAGTTGCCCGCAAGGTGAAGAACAATTCGCTGAACTATGCCCGCCAGCTGCGCCAATGTCAGGGGCGACTGGAAGATAGCGGCTGGTTTTAATCGCCGTGCTGATTGGATTTAGTCGCATTTAGCCCCTTTCTCCCGTTGCTCAATCGCGTAAAATAGCTGCGAACCTCAACGGAGCCTCCTCATGCTCGAACGTAAAGATCTTGATGCGCAACTGGAATTATTTGCCGATTGGAAGCTGGCCGCCTTCAGTGCCGCTATTGCCGAACGGATGTTTCCAAACTACCTGTTCTTTGCCCGTTTAACCGAATTCGGGGATACGGCCAAGTTACGCGATGCGCTCAACCAGGTCTGGGACCGGCTTAGCAATCGCCCCGGCAAGAGCAATTTTGAGACGTTGCTGGCAAAAGTGGATGCGGAAGTGCCTTCAGTGGATGATTTCGATTTCTACGGTGTCTATCCGGCGCTCGATGCGGCGGTGGCGCTGTGCGGCACACTGGATCAGATGCAATCGGCCAGTGTTGACGAAGCACTGCATCTGGCGGAACTGTCCAGCGAGTGCGTGGCGACCTTTCTTGAATTTACCGCCGATCCGGATGTCTCCGATGAGGAACTGGTGCGCTTTATCGCCACCCATGAGCTGACCGAGCAGGAGCTTCAGTTCCAGCAGACTCTGGTTGCCATGCTGGCCGATCAGGAACAGCCAACCGCGACGCTGCTGGATGCGGTACGCGAGCTGGCGGCGAACGGTGGCGTGAGTAATATCGGTATCGCTGACGAAGGGTAATCGCGTCCTTCACGCGTGTGCTGAACCGTTAGTCCTGATCTAAGCGGTTGGTCGAATGGGGAGCCGCTACAGGACAGGCTACTCTGATCGGCCGCTAATTTGCATAAATCACCGAAGGAATTGTTATGAATTTGCACGTTGTTGAGACGACATTGCTGGTACTGGGCGTGTTGGTTTTTCTTACTGCGATCTTGTCTTATGTAAAGCGCACCGGAAACATTCGGGCGGTTCTGCGCTTCTGGGAAGCGAGTATGGTGCTGACCAAGCGGGAATTTTATATCAGTCGCACCGGTATCAGTATCATGGTTATCAGCCTGTGCCTGCGCGTGTATAACCAGCTTTGAGCGGCGCGGCGCAGCTTTTCTTCAGCTAAATTTTCCATCTGTTAGAGACCAGCAATGTTGAAAGGAAACCCTCTTACCGGAGCGAGCTATCTGCTGCGCGGCACTCGTATGCTCACAGAACCGGGCTTGCGGCGCTTTGTTATTGTGCCGCTGCTGATCAACGTCCTGCTGTTCGCCCTGGCGATCTATCTGCTGGTTCAGCAGTTTTCCCTGTGGGTTGGTTACTGGCTAAGCTTTATGCCGGACTGGTTGTCGTTTCTCGACTGGTTACTCTGGCCTCTTTTCGCCCTGCTGGTGCTGGTGACGGTTTACTTCGGATTTGGCGTGGTCGCCAACCTGATAGCAGCGCCGTTCAACGGCTTGCTGGCCGAGCGGGTCGAGGAGCGGTTACGCGGCGTAGTATCGGCGGATACCGGCTGGTCGGGCCTTTTAGCGACGGTGCCGGGCGCACTGTGGCGCGAAGTTGCCAAGATGGGCTATTTCGCCCCGCGTTTTATCGGCGTATTTGTGTTAACGCTGATACCGGTGTTGAATATTGCCGCGCCGCTGCTGTGGTTTCTGTTCGGTGCCTGGATGATGGCGATCCAGTACTGCGATTACCCTATGGATAACAACCGCGTCAGTTTCAGAGGCCTGCGTGACAACCTGCGCAGTCAGCGGCTTACATCCCTGGGGTTTGGCAGCCTGGTGGCCATGACGATGCTGGTACCGCTGGTTAACCTGTTGGTTATGCCTGCGGCTGTTATCGGGGCTACCATCTTCTGGGTCGAGCAGTTTGCACCGGTCACGAGTGAAGCAACAGACGCCCGCCTGAGTCGCTAACGGTGGTTATCGGCCCGCATGGGTTGCTGCTCTGATGCCGGTTGCAGCAGCTTGGCAGGGAAGGTGCAGCTGAAGGTGCTGCCGAGACCGGGCTGGCTTTCTATCTCTAGTTTGCCGCCATGGCGCAGCATGACATGTTTCACGATGGCCAGCCCCAGACCTGTCCCGCCCAGTGCACTCGAACGGCCTTTGTCGACACGATAAAAGCGTTCGCTGAGCCGGTTGATATGCTCGGGGTCGATACCAATACCGCTATCTTTGACGCTAAAGCAGGCACCGTTTTCGCTTATCTGCCAGCAGATAGCGATCTTGCCGCCCTGAGGGCTGTATTTAACCGCGTTGACCACCAGATTCGAAAAGGCACTCATCAGCTCTTTTTCTTCCCCCATCAGCCAGTAGCGTTCGTCAATATCCAGCGTGATATCGTGGGGTTTATCGGCGGACAGGTCCACGGCATCTTCACGAATGACCCGTAACAGGCGACCGATATCTACGGGGAAAACATCGGGCAGGCGTTCGGTGGTTTCCAGCCGCGACAGCATCAGCATGTCCGACACCAGCGTGTTCATCCTGTCGGCCTGCTGCTCCATCTGCTGCAGCGCACGCATCAGCATGGGGTTCTGACCGGAAAGCTGATCCTGCAGGGTTTCGATATAACCGCTGATCACGGTCAGGGGAGTGCGCAGCTCGTGGGATGCGTTGCCGACAAAATCCTGACGCATCCGCTCGAGGCGGCGCAGCCGGGTATTGTCGCGAATCAGGATAAGCCGCTCGTTGTGGCCGAATTCGGTGATGGTGTAGTGCAGCAGAATACCGCGTCGATTGGGTGAGGGCAGTTCCAGCGGTGTCTTGTACTGGCGCTCCTCGTAGTAACGCACAAAGCGAGGATCACGGATCAGGTTGACCAGCGGGTTTCCGACATCCTGTGGCCGCTTGAGGCCGATAAGGCGGCCGGCAGCACGGTTCCACCACTCGATACAGCCTGCGTCGTTTAGCATGATGACGCCATCCTTGAGTGCCGAGGTTGATTCCTGGCCGCGTGTGATGATGGCTTGCAGATTAGCCTCTTTGTTACGGTGTCGGCGCTGAAAGCGATAGAGGGTGTCGAAAATGTCGGCCCAGGCGCCGCGGCTTTCCGGCGCATCGCTGCCATCATCCCGCTCAAGCCAGGCGCTTAAACGCTGTTGCTGATAATGATGCCAGCCAAGCAGCAGCACCGCGCTGATGGCGACAGTAACGCTGGCCGCATCGAATAACCAACCGACACCAAACGACAGCGTCAGTATCATCGCTGTGCGTTTGAGGTGATGTAGCGGCTGCGAATTCACCGGGGCGTCTCTTGCACAACCTGGCTCGAAAAGCGGTAGCCGGTGCCGCGAACGGTTTGAATCAGCGCGGCGTATTGCTCGCCGAGGCCTTTGCGCAGGCGACGGATATGCACGTCGACGGTGCGCTCTTCAACGTAGACGTTACCGCCCCAGACATAGTCCAGTAACTGGCTGCGCGAGAAGGCGCGGTCCTGATGGGTCATAAAGAACTGCAGCAGCTTGAATTCGGTCGGGCCAAGTTCGAGGGGCTGTTTGTTGCTGGTGATGCGGTGCGAGACCGTATCGAGACTCAGCCCCTGTACGGTGATCACCGCATTATCACCTTCGGGCGATGCACGTCTGAGTACCGCTTTCAGGCGGGCTACCAGCTCACGGGGGGAGAAGGGCTTGGTGATGTAATCGTCAGCGCCGGCTTCCAGCCCCTGGATCTTGTTATCCTCATCGCCTTTGGCCGTCAGCATGATGATGGGGATCTCACTGGTCTGCTCATCGCGCTTCAGCCGTCGTGCCAGCTCGATGCCACTGGTTCCCGGCATCATCCAGTCCAGCAAAATCATATCGGGGCGTTGATCGACGATGGTGGCGTGCGCATCCCGGGCGTTGTCTGCTTCCAGGCAGTCGTAGCCTGCCATCTCCAGCGCCAGAGTGAGCATCTCGCGAATAGGTGCCTCATCATCGACAATCAGCACGCGTTTGTTGGCCATAGTGCGCAGTCTCCTTGTGACTGTTCAATTAACGATATATTACAACCGCTGATTGTTACAGCCTGATGACAATGAGCCGAACGGTGTGATCGCTGTGCAGCCGGTCCTGCTGCCGATGAGACGCCGTCGCGTGGCCGTTTTAGCTGCTCAGGTCGCCGGACTTCTCGGGTAGCTGCTGCTTAGCGCGGAGAGCCCTTAGAACAGCGCTACCGCTCAGAACAGAAAGTCCAGCAAGATGCCGGCGAAGATCACGCTGCCGACCCAATGATTATTCAAGAAGGCGCGGAAACAGCGCTCGTGTTGTCGCTCACGGGTCAGATAGAACTGATAAGCAAACAAACAGGCGGCAATCAGGAGTCCGGCAAAGTACGCAGCGCCAAATCCCTGTTGCTGCCCAAGGAGTGCCAGGGACAGTAATGCCAGCCCTTGCAGAATCGCAATCACCAGGTTATCGGCTTCACCAAATAGTATCGCGGTGGATTTAATGCCGATCTTCAGGTCATCGTCACGGTCAACCATCGCGTACTGGGTATCGTAAGCGACGGTCCATAGCAGGTTGGCGGCGTAGATCAGCCAGGCTTCAGCGGGTACGCTGCCGGTGACGGCGCAGAAACCCATGGGCACCGCCCAGGAGAAGGCCGCGCCGAGCACCACCTGGGGCAGGTGAGTATAGCGCTTCATAAAGGGGTAGGCGGCCGCCAGCGCCAAGCCACCGAGGGACAGCAGCACGGTGGCAGCGTTGGTAAACAGCACCAGCACAAAGGCGATCAGGCACAGCGCAACGAACAGGTATAGGGCTTCGCGGGGCCGGATGCGTCCGGCGGGCAGGGGACGGTCTCGCGTGCGGGTCACGTGGCCGTCGAAATCACGATCGGCGTAGTCGTTGATGACACAACCGGCCGAGCGCATAAGGATCACGCCCAGTGTGAAGATCAGCAGAATATCCAGTGCAGGAACACCGCCGGCTGCGATCCAGAGCGCCCAGTAAGTGGGCCACAGCAGCAGGTAAATGCCTATGGGGCGGTTGATACGGGTCAGCTGTATGTAGCTGCGCAGTCTGTCCGAACCCTTCAAGGGCTGGCTTATCTCCATAACACCTGTCTCTGCCGTTGATAACGGCGTCTATTGTACCTCTACCTGTTGATGTACCTCTACCTGCTGATGCACCTCTAGCAGCTGGGGCAGGAAAACCTCACTCACCAGCAGCGGTTTGCCGGCGAGATAAAATACCGAACGCCGGCCCCAGACCGATTGCTGCAGCGGCCGTTGCGGGTGTTCGCCGGTGTCAGGCTCTGACGAATTCGCGGGTGCCTCCGGTGCCAGCGTCATTTGCAGGGACGCTGTCTGCATGGGACCGCGGCGCATGTCCGGGTCTTTAAACAGTACGGCTCCCAGCGGGCGCTCTCCCAGGTGCTGTAATGCCCGTTGCGGGCCGGTCAGGGTGCTTTGCGGAATAATACTGCGTGCATAGACCCAGGTCTGATCCCGGCCGCACAGGCGAACTTCGCGCACCAGGGTGCGCAGGCGGGGTGAAATATTCAGAGCCCTTGCCTCGGAGAGGGTGGGTTTGCTCCAGCCCTGATAGACCACTTCAACGCGAAAATCGCCACCGCTGAGGGAGATCAGGCGCTGGGTGAGCGATCCGCGATCAAGCAGCCAATGGCGCCAGCGGCGCGGTACCCGGACCGAGGGCGGGCGACGGTAACTGCGCCAGCGGGTGCAAAGACGTGGGTGGGTCAACGTGCGTGCTGCCGGCACCGAAAACTTCCTGCAAAGAGATTGGAGGCGAGAGGATGCGGCAATTATGCAGGAGATTCAATAGAACCGGCCGAAAAGCGAAAATTGCTTTTGCCTTTCCATCGGCGGACTGCTTAAATGAGCCGCAGCCGTTTCGGCACGATATAAGAGGAGTTGCAATGCATAAAGCAGAACTGGTGGCGTTGATCGCCGACAATGCGGGCCTGTCCAAGAAAGAAGCCCAGGATGCCCT
>JBFGYY010000164.1:0-6518 GCA_041587095.1 Motiliproteus sp.
AAATCTTTGATGCAGAACAAGGAAATCCAATACCACAAATTTAAACCCATTGGTTTAGATATTCAAAAACTACTTTTTATATCAGATAGTTATATGTTGTGACTAATATCAAATTACTCGGCGATAGTTGAATACATTCATTAAATACGGCTTTCAGGAAATGCTTACCAGCTCTCACGTTTCAAGCCTTGGGCGACGAGAGAAGAAAGCGCTCCAAAACCGGTTCCAGGGTATCAAAAGGTTGCCAGCCTGATGTCAGTAAATAACGATTCGCTACGCTTTGGCCATCTTTCCCAGGTCTGCTGAGAAGCAGGGTCGGAAACCCCTGCACACCCCAGGCCTGCGCCTGAGCAAAGTCAGCCCGCGTATTCGCCGCTATCCGCGCACTATGCAGTCGTTGCTCAAAATCCGGCCCCTCGATCCCCTCCAGGGCGACAGCGAGCCGTTTCAGTTCCTGGTCATCGGTGATATCGATACCATCTGCGTAAAAAGCCCGCTGAAGTTTGTCAAAAAAGGCAAAAGTCTGATCAGGAGCCAATTCACGCACGGCCACCAACGCTCGTGCAGCCGGTTCGGTATCGTATAACCAATCAGCGCGATCAAAAAATCCATAATCAAACGGCTGCCCGGTGGTGGCACCGATTCGATCCCAATGCTGACGCAACGTGGCTTTGAGTTGCTCATCCAGCACTTTGGCTCTCGGGCCCGGCCGTAATCCACCGACAACCACCTGCAATCGTATCAATGCACCAAAACGGGCCTGTATCTGCTGTAACACCGGCGAAAAACCCCAGCACCATGAACACATGGGATCGCCAACATAGATCAGGTCCACCCTGTCATCATTAGCACCAGAAGACTCACTGCTTAGCTTGTTCACATGAGACATGTTAAGTCTCCTCTTGGGGGATACAGGAACGGCCTGCGCTCGCTATTAGTAAAAAACACAACAAGAAAGGGCCGCTGCTTATTAGACACCATCAAAGAGGCACTTGCGACTATTAGCCTTGTGGCTTAAAACGAACGGGTGACGTGGGCAGACAGGAGTTAGGGAGCAGGTAGACAGGCGCAGGCAAGCTGAACGCATATAAACAAAAATCCCGGCGCGAAGAGCTACCGGGTCGTGGCAAACATCCACAAGGGGTCACTGATAGGAAGAAAAAAACGCCATCGTCATTGTATGACGATAAGGAGAGGCTCCGCCTCTCCTCATTCAAGTTCACTCACACCGCTTAGAAAAACCCGAGTGGACTGGTGCTGTAGCTGACCAGCAGGTTTTTGGTTTGCTGATAATGATCCAGCATCATCTTGTGCGTTTCACGCCCGATACCGGACTTCTTGTAACCACCGAAGGCCGCGTGGGCGGGATAAGCATGGTAGCAGTTAGTCCAGACACGACCGGCTTCGATACCGCGTCCCATGCGATAGGCACGGTTCATATCACGGGTCCACAGCCCAGCACCTAAACCAAATTCGCTGTCATTAGCGATCGCCAGAGCTTCGGCTTCATCTTTAAAGGTTGTCACACTGATTACCGGTCCAAAGATCTCTTCCTGGAACACGCGCATCGAGTTGTCACCCTTGAAAATGGTCGGCTGGACATAATAACCGCCACCAAATTCACCGCCGACTTCCGCCTTTGAGCCACCGATCAAAACTTCGGCGCCCTCTTCACGACCGATATCCAGATAACCCATGATCTTGTCAAACTGTTCTTGCGACGCCTGTGCGCCAACCATCGTCTCGGTATCAAGCGGATTACCACGCTTGATGTTCTTGCTGCGCTCCACAACCAGCTTAATGAAATCGTCGTAGATATCTTCCTGAATCAGCAGACGGGAAGGACAGGTGCACACCTCACCCTGGTTGAAGAATGCCAATACGGTACCTTCGACACACTTTCTGAGGTAATCGTCTTCATGGTTCATAACATCGCTGAAGTAGATGTTGGGCGACTTGCCACCGAGTTCTACAGTCGAGGGGATGATGTTATCTGCCGCACATTTGAGGATATGCGCGCCCACCGGGGTTGAGCCGGTAAAGGCGATCTTGGCGATTCGCTTACTGGTAGCCAGCGCCTGCCCGGCTTCGGCACCAAAGCCCTGGACGATATTCAGAACACCAGCGGGCAACAGGTCGCCAATAATTTCTGCCAGCACCATAATAGACATCGGCGTCTGCTCAGCCGGCTTCAAAATAACACAGTTACCGGTAACCAGCGCCGGTGCCAGCTTCCAGGCCGCCATCAGCAACGGGAAGTTCCAGGGAATAATCTGCCCGACCACGCCCAGCGGCTCGTGAAAATGATAGGCCGTTGTGGTGGCATCTATTTCAGCCAGCGATCCTTCCTGCGCGCGGATACAACCGGCATAGTAACGAAAATGGTCTGCAGCCAAAGGCACATCGGCAGCCAGCGTTTCACGCACGGCTTTACCATTATCCCAAGTCTCGGCGACCGCGAGTTTTTCCAGATTCGCTTCAATGCGATCGGCAATCTTGAGCAAAATATTAGAACGCTCGGTGACCGAGGTGCTACCCCAGGCGGCTTTTGCAGCGTGAGCGGCATCTAAAGCCAACTCAATATCTTTGGCGCAGGAGCGAGGAACTTCAGCAATCACATCCCCGGTAACGGGGCTTGTATTGGTAAAATATTGTCCGCCGACCGGCGCAACCCATTCCCCACCGATATAGTTGCCATAACGGCTATTAAAGGAGACAACTGCTCCGCTTGTTCCTGGCTTGGCGTAGATCATATCGATACCCTTATCTGATTTTTGTTATATCGGTTGTTTTGCATGCCATGTCGCAGCAACCCGGTCAGACCGGATAAGCTTGCAGGCTCACAAATATGGTAGCGATGAGAGGGAGTCGTCAGATATGGTACTTTGGCGGGCAAGCGCTAACCCCTTAGTACTAGTCAGATTGCAGGTTTATATTGCAAGCAGGAACAATAGCCCTTTGCACTCAAAAGCCCAACAAACTCAATGGGTAAGATGATAATTTGAAATAAGGCTTCGGAAGATAGGCTGTCTTTTTGATTGGCTAGGGTCGTGCGGGCAGGCTTTTTAAACAGAGTCTTTGCGGTTATTCCATCGGCACCACAGCCTGTACAAATAGTACCTGCCCGAAATAGCGGCTCAGTTTTTTGCTATAAAAATTATGCATCAAGGTCCCTTCACCAATGCCGATTCGGCTACCAATAACCAGAGGCCGACGCGGCACTGCCAGCCAACGCTGACTCCCATCTGCCAACGCCACCTGTACATAGGTATAAGCATTACTATCAATGGCCTGACGAACTGTCCCAACCGCTCGTATAGCCGTTGATGCAGGCAGTTGCAGGATTTCAGCCGCCTGCCCCGTAGTGGGGTGCCCCGGAGGCGCTGCAGCCTGAACTTGGCTTATCAGCAAGCTCGCAAGCAAGGCAGCTGTTACGCGCCGCAACACTAGCCCGTGATTTATAACAAATTTCAACGATACAACTCGCGGCATAACCCCACCTACCCGTGATTTGATCAATAACGGGATCAATAAATCCCTGCTTCCAGCCCGGCCGCCAGCGTCATGCCAAGGGCTTCGCATTCTTGCTCGAAGTCTGGCTGATAATCGCCGTTGAGAATAAGGGCATTCTGTACCGCATGCCAGCGTAAGCCCGTTACGATCCGCTCGACACTGACCTTAGCCCCCTGCCCGGCATTCCCCGCGCGAACATATAAAGCGTACGGCAGGCCGGCGGTTTGATCCAGACAGGGATAATAGACCCTTTCAAACCAGTCTTTAAGGGCGCCCGCCATATAACCAAAATTTTCCGTCGTTCCAAGAATCAGAGCATCGGCCCATAAAACATCTTCCGGGCCGGATTCGCCTGGCGCTTGCACTTGCACATTGATGCCATCTATATCCGGGTGAGTCGCCCCACGCAGGACGGCATCACGCAAGCGCTGAGTATTATCGGAAGGTGCCGAAGCAACAATGAGTAAATTCGCCATAACCGTCCCCTGAATCGGCCTGATATAAATACCCGCAGTGTGGCAACCCGAAGGCCTCGTTCAGTAACTGTCAGTCTGAAAGACTGGTAAGAAGCACTAAAAAAGCTTAGCGGACCAGACGACTTTTTCTGCACTGAGAGTTGCTGCATTCACAATTATGCCATTTAGGGTATTGCTTCACGACAGGTCATCATTAAAGAAAGCCCGACCAGAGCAAACGCCGGCGATGGGGCAGCTTTGAAAACATCTTTTATATTGGCTTGATCTAATACAAAAACAGGCTAGCCTTCGTTAGCCTAACTTAAACTTTACGAGGGAACGTAATGATGAACAATGCCAAACTGCTGCCCGCTAGTCTGATAGGGTGCCTGTTTCTGTTCGGCAGCTATGCTGTACAGGCTGAATCCGGTGCCGACGTTTTTAAGAGTGCCTGCCAGGCTTGCCACAAAGTAGAGCCGGCCGACTTTATGATAGCGCCTCCCATCACCGGTATTGTCACTCACTATAAAGCAGCCCTTGCGGATCAATCCAGCTTTGAGGCAAAGATCCAGCAATGGGTTCTGGATCCTAAAGCGGAAGACTCACTGATGCCTCATGCGATCGAGCGCTTCCAGATAATGCCAAAACTGGGTCTGCAGCCTGAGCAGGTCAGTAAAGTTGCAAGCTTCCTCTATCAGGCCGACTTCAGCAAAATCAATTAGAAGTCACCCATACCTGATAAATAACGAGACCGATTCACGAGCAGGCAGATGCCGCTCCGGGCCTTAACAGTCAGAGTATGCCTTCTGTGTATGAAAGCTGAATCGCGTAGCAATAATCGACGCAAAGCAACGTAATTATCGGCGGGGGTAGCAATATTCCCGCCGATAAACGTATGGAGTCGGCGGGAACAAGGGGCAACGGCCTGCTTGCGGACTGATCTCAGTCTGCTGTTGCGACTGCAGGTTTTTGAGGAGAGGTTTTCTGTGATTTGGCGTAGGTGGAACCCCGGTTCGGCTGATAGCCGGACACACCTTTTTGAACCTGGGTTATTTCGCCACCCTTTTTCAGGAAGGCTTCGATATCCGCACTGATCTGATCACGCGTAAATGCGGCTGCGGGGGCTTTCTTACTCAATGGGTAACTCCTTTTTACTGGTTCTCTGGCTACAGTCTGGTGGTTGCGCCAATACTTTTGAAATTACTGCAAGTATCTACCGGCGAAACAAAGCCCTCGCCGTACGATGCGCGCAAACTGCACATTTCTCTGCGCTTAGTCTTGATCCTGGCTCACTAATCCTTGTTACTCCCCGTCAGGGGCACACCAATGATCAGAAGGAACAACCGGTAAAAAACATCCGGAAGTGTTGACGGCAGCGGTAAAACACAGCGCCGAAGCTCACAATATACCACATTGGCGATTAAATAGGTTGCTCGTGCTGAAATTGCCCTATATGACACTTCCCTGAAGCCCCCCCCTGAAGGCAACGCTCAGAATTCAAGACGTTAAGAAAGACATCGCCGCCAATATTGATATAAATCAATACTGCTGGCTTTTTACGCCATCGTTTGCTAGAATCGCCGGCCTTACAGCATAGGCACTGCGCCTGACTTATTTAAACTGAACCAGAGGTTGAGCATGGCTGCAATACGTTGGGTACTTGGACGCCTAATTCTTCTCGTTAACGCACTGTTTTCACCCCGCGGGGTTACGCGCAGCGCCGAGCAACAGAAACTGATTGATCAGCAAACCAGCGCATTAGCACTGTATCAATACGAAGCCTGCCCGTTCTGTGTCAAAGTACGCCGTGCATTTAAGCGCCATTCTTTAAAAATTGAAACACGCGATGCCAAGCGCAACGTTGCATACCGCGAAGAACTGGAATCTCAGGGCGGGCAATTAAAAGTCCCTTGCCTGAGAATTACCGACACAGACGGTCAGGTTCGCTGGCTGTATGAGTCGTCGGACATTATCAGCTACCTCGAGCAACGCTTCGTCACATCCGCTGACAACGTGGCTAATGATGATGCTGTCAGAGCGTCGTCAGGCGTCTAAGCGCTTCGGGATATGACCAGGCCAGGGCGATCAGCCCTGGCAAGACCCAGAAGTAGGCCAACATCAACCCACGCAACAGTCGCGGTGCGCGGCGCAAGCCCATCAGTTGATCCACTACCAGCATCCCTTTCCAGCCGGCAATGGAGCAGATCAGCAACAGTGTCCACAGCGTCGGATCTGCGGAGTCGGCCATCACCACCGCCCCCAGTGTCAACAGCATCAGCAGCAACCAACACCCGCGCAATTTATCCGCTTTCAAGAGCCACCTCATCGGCACATCGATACTCATTATCGTAAAACATAAAGCAGAGGAAAGATTAAGATCCAGGCCAGGTCGATCATGTGCCAGTAACAGGCTGCGCCTTCAAAACCTTCATGCTCACGCGCATCATAGTGCCCCAATCCACTGCGCACCCCCGCCCAGATCAAGGTGCACATCCCCACCAGCACATGCAGCAGATGATTAAAGGTCAGATAGTAATAAAGGGTGAAGAA
>JBFGYY010000165.1:0-6485 GCA_041587095.1 Motiliproteus sp.
GAACTGGCCCCGGTACTGGACAATCTGGCCGCTGAACTGAGCGAATTGCGCGAGGCGGTTGCCAGCGGCGATCGTGCGAACATTGCCGATGAGCTGGGTGATCTGCTGTTCTCCTGCGTAAACCTGTCCCGTCATCTTGGCGAGGATTCAGAGCAGGTGCTGCGTGCCGCGAACCGCAAGTTTGAAGCCCGCTTCCGCCGGGTCGAAACGCTGGCCCGCGAGCAGCAGATCGATATGAGCGGTGCCGATGAAGCGCTGCTGGATCAGCTCTGGCAACAGGCCAAGCAGCAGTTGCGAGGCTAGAGCGCAACTGTTGAGGCTGCGAGGAGCTAGGGCGCCTCTGTCGAGGCTGCGAGGTGCTAGGACGCCTCTACGAGGCTGCTAAAATGATATTGCTGGTTTGGCACCTGCTCTGCAGCGGATAGCAACTGAAGGCCCTTGTAATCAAATGCTTGCCCTGAAAAGGGAATATTGGTTCGCTTTTTAGTCCCTAGTCCCTAGTCCCTAGTCCCTAGTCCCTAGTCCCTAGTCCCTAGTCCCTGATCTTTAACCTGGAATACCGAACTCTTTGCGCAGCATGTTCAACTTGAGCAGGCCGGCGACGCTGATGGCATCGGTAATCCTGCCGCTCATAACCCAGTCGATAGCTTCACTCAGTGGCAAGCGACGAATCGCCAACTCTTCGGTATCTTCGAACTCGGTCTCTCCCTCGGTCAATTGCTGGGCGAGGTAAACGATCCCTTCTTCATCGGTGACCGAGTTGGAGGTATGCAGGCGCATCAGCTCGGTCAGGGATTGGGCGCGCAGACCGGTTTCTTCGCGCAGTTCTCGCAGCGCGCCTTCTTGCGGCTCTTCCTTAAGCGGCTGGCCCCCCATGGGGATCTCCCAGCTGTAGTCGCTCAGGGCGTAGCGGTACTGGCCGACCAGCCAGGTATAACCCTCCTCATCCACCGGGATGATGCCGATGGCCCGGTTGCGGAATTTAACCAGCCCGTAGATCCCTTCGGTGCCGGCCGGCGTGAGCACCTGATCTTCGCGGATGCGCAGCCAGGGGTTCTCGTAGACAAGGCGGCTGGCCAGTGTGGTCCAGGGGTTGCGGGTGTGGCTCATGGTCACTCTCCGGAGGGCTCGTTGTGGTCGGCAGAATCGGGCGCCAGACGGTCGCTCAGCATAAAAGAGCCGCTCGTGTGGGTAAACCTCTATCTCATGCTAAATATGCCGCATGTCTTGCCCACAATTACGGGGGGTAAAATTGTGGATAAATCCTGAGTAAGCCGTTGTAACCCTTATCGCTGCTGGGGCGGGGGGATGTGGCTGCTCTTTGAGCAACGCATTAAAGGCTTTGCATCCGGTCTGGGACGATTCGCCCGGATCCGAACCCGGAACCCGCATTGCCAGGGCGGTAGCGACTCGTCTGAAAGCATGCGCTGCGGCAGAAGGGGATAATATACTCAGTTTTGCCCGTAATTGCGGCTATCGGCGGCCAGAAACGCCTGTTCCTCCGCGCTGCTGGTACGGCCCAGAATACGGTTTCGGTGCGGAAAGCGGCCGAAGCGTCGAATAATTTCGGCGTGGTTACGACCAAAATCACGAAAATTACTGATCAGATTCTGCAGTGCTGCCGGGGCCTGTACCAGGAGCTGATCATGCAGGCGATGGCAATACTCGTGGTCGTTTAACTGCTCGGAGTGTTCCAGCGGCATAAGAAAAAACGCCTGTTGTACGGGGTGCAGCGCCTCGTAATGACCGTTCGTTAACCCCGCCAGACAGAGCTCTCTGGCACGGCTGTCACCGGAAAAGGCCGCGTCGCTGCCTCGGTAAAGGTTGCGGGTAAATTGGTCGAGCAGAAGAATCAGGGCTAAGCGTCCCTGTGGCTCGCGAGCCCAGTGGGTCAGTTGATCTGTCAAGGCTTGCTGAACCGTCGGACCAAAACGGCTCTGAATGGCCTGATCGGTAGCGGCGGATGCCTGAAACCAGAGCGAATGCTGAATCGACAGGGCCTCTGGCCGGAGGTCGGTACCGAACCAAAAGTCGATTATCTCAGTTTGAATCTGTGCGCTATTCATACGGTTGCTTCCCCGTGGCATTACCCTTAGCCTAGCTTAGAAGCTTAGAAGCTTAGAAGCTTAGGTGCTGACGTTCTCGGCCTCCAGGCGTGATAAAAGTAGATTCAGCGGCTGCGGTTTACCGAGCAGGTAGCCCTGGGCGATATCGCACTGGCACGCTTTCAAGTATTCAAGCTGCTGCTCGGTTTCAATACCTTCCGCGACTACTTCCAGCCCAAGGCGGTGTGCGAGGTTGATGACCGACTCGACAATAGCCGCATCCTTGTCGTTTTCGGGTAATTCGATGATGAAACAGCGGTCGATCTTCAGTGTATCCACCGGCAGGTTCTTCAAGTAGCTCATGGATGAGAAGCCGGTACCAAAATCGTCGATAGCGATCTGGAATCCAGCCGCTTGCAGCTCGCCGAGTAATCGAATACTGCTGTGGATATCTTTGAGTAATAAGCTTTCAGTTACCTCCAGTTCAATCTTTGGCGCAGCCTGGTTTTGCGATCCACGGATCGCAAGGATTTTTTGCAGCAGGTCCGGATCCTCAAATTGCTTGGCCGACAAATTAATCGCGATAGAAAGCGAGGCGTCGAGTTTGGCCAAACGCTGAGCATCGCGATAAGCCTGGGTGAGGATCCATTCACCCAAGGGGATAATCAGGCCACACTCTTCGGCGGCGGGGATAAAGTCTGCCGGTGAAATAAAGCCTTTATCGGGATGCTGCCAGCGAATCAGCGCCTCGGCACCGATCATGCTACCGTCTTGAATGCGGTACTTTGGCTGGTAGTACAATTCAAATTGGTCCAGGTGCATGGCTGCGCGTATCTCGGCAATCAAGTGCATCTTTTGGTCGGCATCGTTCTGTAACTGCCGGGAGAAAAACTGATAATTGCCCCGACCTTTCTCCTTGGCCTGGTAGAGCGCCAGATCGACCTGGCGCATCAGGTCGCTGACGTTATCGCTATCTTCGCCGATAATGACGATGCCGATACTCACCGAAATCCGCACCTCGTGGGCATTGAGCATCACTGGTTCGGCCAACGCAGCAAGTATGCGTTGCGCCAGTACCGCGCCGCTGGCGCGGGTGTGCCGGGCCAGAATGGCGAACTCATCGCCACCCAGCCTCGCCAAATGGTCGTCCAGACGCAACGTTTTGCGTAAACGCTGTGACACGGCCTCCAGTAACAGGTCGCCGGCTTCATGGCCCAGTGAATCGTTGATATGTTTAAAGCGGTCCAGATCAAGCAGAATCAAGGCGACATGTTCGCGGTAACGCTTGACGGAACTGAGACTTTGCTCAAGATTGCTGTAAAACAAGCGGCGATTTTCCAAGCCGGTCAACGTGTCGTAATAGGCCAGCGTCTGGATCTCTTGCTGCGAGTCCTCTACCTGCCGCAAACTCTGGCGAATCTTGCGAGCCATCAGCCCCATATGCACGGCGAGCTTGCCGGTGATGTCCTTACTGGAAAACGGTGGGCGTGTATAGCGCTGATCGCCGATATCCTGGGCGTACTGTTCCAGCAGGACGATACGTTGGTGCAGGTGCGTAAACAGATTGTGCAGCAGAAGTAAGATCGCCGCGATGGAGAGGCCGGCCGTAAAAATCATCACCGTGGTGAGCTGGTCAAACAACGACTGTTGCTGGCTTTGTCCTGAATGGGACTGGCTGACGATCGAGTCAATATGCCGCTTAAGGTCGTCGGTTTGATTGAATATGTCGCGAGAAATTTCGGTGATGCTGAATTTGATCTCGGTAACGATGCTTAAACTGTCGCGAAACAACTGCAGGCGAGCGTTGCTGCCTTCGGTTTCCAGCAACTCAAAACCGATATCGGCCAGCACCCAGACATGCTGTTTTAACGTGCTGGTCATGGCATGCAGCGGATCAGTGGCGGGCAGCGCGGACAGTTCGGCCTCATTGTTGCCTAATTTCTCTGTCAGCTCAGCCATGAGTTGCTGGTCACGGTCCGGATCCATAGTCAGCAATTCAAATTCGAGTTGAAAGCGATTGGCGTTGAGCTCGATGCTGCTGGCCAGTTGCGCCCAGTTTAAGTAAGCATTCACTTTTAGCTGCGTTTCAATCAACTCTTGCTGCAGTAGATCCAGCTGGGTATCCGAGTGATCGGCAATTGTGGTTTTTTCGTTTAAAGCATAGGTGGCCAGGGTCGCAAGTAGCGTTATCATCAGCAGTACTTGACGAATTAACAGGTGTAACAGATTCGGGCGCTGGCCTGCAGTACGTCGCATGGGCATAGGAGTCCGGTTGCCTCTATGAGTCTTTACATGCCTCAGAACTGGAAAATCAGCGTCTCAGAGATGGCGTGATCGTCGTTTTCTCCGCGGTCGAAGACGGCGATTCCGCCGCGCAGAGCTTGGCCGAGTGTAAAGAGCACGTCATCATCATGGCCGGTATCAAATTCACGGCTAAGCTCCAGCTGCCAGTAACCGCCTGCCCAGATGCCCTTTGCCGAAATATCGGCAATGGAACCCCGTGTGTGCGGATTTAACTGATACTTGGGCATTATTTCCTGCTGCTTGGTGGCGTAGCGCTTATTGCTATAGAGCGGTGTGCCTTGATCATTCTCGCGCAGCACATAACGGATACTGCCATCGGCGGCTTTAAGGCTGGCGGCGCGAAGCAGTTTCTGGCTGCTGAGGGTGGTTTTTTTATCGTGGGCCAGCCCGATGGGGTTACTGCGCGAAGCCTTCCAGTGCCACATATCCGCGACGAAGTCCTGTGCTAAGGGCCAGTTCGTGTTGTATTCTCCGCTGATCTCAAACTGCATGGCCAAGCGGTCTTCTCGTTGCGGACCGCGTCCGTAGCGTTGTTTTTTTTCGTCCCATTGGTAGGGTTTGTGCAATGCGTCGGGTTCGCTGTCCTGCCAGCGGAGCCAGAAATAGACCCTGTTTTGATAATGGCCGGCCTTAATCTCAACTTGCCGTGTTTCTACGTGTGTATGTTTAACCGTGGGTGTCAACGCCACAACCTGGACCGGTTGCGCTGCCCACTCCAGACCACTGCCATCGATAACCGGAGCGCTTGCCAGTGGCGCGATCGTGATGATTTGAAAGGGAGGCTGCGCCTCTGCTGTTACCGTCAAACCTTGATCAGCCGGATGACCTGCGCTTATCGATGCTTCCATGGCCTGCACCGGTGCGGTCGTGATGAGTCCCACCATAAGCAGGCTGTAGAATCCGTATTTCAAAACAATATCCTTTCTTGCAGATCGGCTCAATTTAGCGAGTTGGTTGAAACAGTGTATAACAAAGGGAATTATTCGGGCTTGGCATAGGTCAATGTACGGTTGGTTAGGCCGGATAGACTGGTACAATCCAATTCAGTAAGTAGGTAATCTTAACCAGACAAGGGGTCGTATTGATGCGAACGGGTAAAGGACGAGTGATACAGGTTGCGGCATTGCTGATGCTGACGTGGATGGGGTCTTGGGTTCAGGCTGCCGGACCGGTGCTGACCTACGATGGCGTACGTTATGAGGGGGATAATCTGCCGGCCGCCGTTGGACGGGCGTTGTATGATCTTGAGCAGCAGGTCAATAACCAGCGCAAGCAGGTGATGGACAACTATGCGGCCAATCGTTATCTGGAAGAGGAGTCTGCGCGGCTGAAGAAAGATCCGCGGCAGTTGCAGCAGGAGCTGTTGGGCGTGCCTGCGCCCGATGAAACTCAGATAAAAGCGTTCTTCGATGCCAATCGGCAACGGATTCCCGGAACCTTAGAGCAGATGCGTGGCGAAATCGTCAAGTACCTGGAAAATCAGGCCATGATTGCCCGCCAGCGCGAACTGATGGCGCGCATTGCCAGTGAAAAAGGCTATCAGGTTGAACTGCCGATGCCCGCCCCGCTGCGCATGGACGTTGTGACCCAAGGCTACCCCAGTAAGGGCGCGGAGGATGCGCCTGTCACGCTGGTCGAGTTTGCCGACTACCAGTGTCCGCATTGCCGTGATGCCCAGGCGGTACTGGAGCGCCTTGAGAAGCAGTATAAGGGGCGTCTGCGGGTGGTGTACCGTGACTTTCCCATTAACGCCTCAGGCATCTCTCGCAAAGTTGCTGAAGCGGCTGTTTGCGCTGACGAGCAGGGGCAGTTCTGGGCGTTCAATCAGCTGGCTTTCGAGCGCCAGCGTTACCTGAGTACCGTGACCCCGCAGATGCTGGCCGATGAACTGGAGCTGGATGCGGATAAATTCAGTGCCTGTCTGAAGCAGGATGGGCCTAAAGCGAAGGTTGCGGCCTCAGCCAGCGAAGCGCGCGAGTTAGGACTGACCAGCACGCCTTCGTTTTTTGTCAACGGTTTAGCCCTGCCGCATACTCACGACGACCTGGAATTGGCGTTGCGTCAGCTGATCGATGCGGAGCTGCAAGCGCAGAACTAACGGGTACAGCCCTTTGCTTTGCAGGGGGCGATGGGCAA
>JBFGYY010000166.1:0-6464 GCA_041587095.1 Motiliproteus sp.
CGAATCTGGCCAGTCGCCATGTTGAATGCACCGATTGTCATAATCCGCATCGGCTGCGGCGGGTGCAGCGTGCCGATGCAGCGGTGGGGCAGGTCGATACGGTGGGTACGCACCCGCATATTGCCAGCGGGACGCAGCATAACAACGTGATTTCCGGGGTGCTGTCCGGTGCGTTTGGTGTGGAGCCAACCGGTTATGCCGGCAGTGAATTCAAAAAGCAGGCAACGTCGCTGATCGACGTGACTTTTAAGGCGCTGTCCGGCGCCGTTACCGGCACCATCGATTCGGGCCTCAACCTGACGAACTTTACTTTTAACACGCCCCCGCAGACCTATGATTTCGTCACACGGGAGTATCAGGTGTGCCTGAAATGCCATTCGGCTTACGCGTTCGGCACTTCGCCACCAAATCTGAAAAGTATCGGCGGTTCCTATAACAGCAACGGTGTGACCCGCGTTACCGATCAATCGCTGGAGTTTTATGCACCGCTCGGGCATGAGGGTGAGCCTCAGGGGGTAACGGGCACAGGGGCCTTCGGTGAGCACGAAGGCGGCAGTCAATATAATCACCGTTCCTGGCATCCTGTCATGCGTCCGACAGGCCGTACCTCGGCAGTCCGTAGAAGCAATGATGCTAACTGGAAACCGCCATTCAACAACGCGGTGGGCACCCAGAGCATGTATTGCTCGGATTGTCATGGCTCCGACACGCCGGCTTCTTTCACGAACAGTGAGCCGACCGGCGGGGATGCGGGCAATCCCTGGGGGCCGCATGGCTCAAACTACCCGTTTATCCTGCGCGGTGACTGGAGTCTGGATAACTGGGGCGCGGCAACCATGGGTAATAACGCGCTGTGTTTTCGTTGCCATTCGACCCAATATCGTACCGGCGGGCTTTCGACATCAGGCTTCTGGGATGTAGGGAGCGGCAAAGATGAGTTACATGGCTATCATGCCGACAAGGTGCGCAATCTGGAATGTAACTGGTGCCACGCCGCTTTACCGCATGGCTGGAAGAATAAGGCGCTGCTGGTCAATCTGAATGACGTGGGCCCCGAGTGCGACGGTTATTCTGCCGGTACGATTGTTACTACCGCGAAAGACAGCGGCTTTACCTGTGCGCCTTATTATTACGAGAGTTTCCTGAAGGTGAAAACCTTCAGGAAAAGCGGGCAGTGGCGAGATGTTGATTGCGGCGTACGCGGAGGCTCTTCGGGTAAGGACTGGATGATAGATGAAGCCTGTGAAAACCCCAATTAGTTATTGGTTTTTTAGCGTATGACCGGGTTGTTGAGTCGCCATTTTGTTCGGCGTTTAGGCGGATTACAGCTTACTGCCGTTCTGTTGTTGCTGTTATTAGCGTCGATCTGGTGGCTCTATGTAGAGCAAGGACGGGATCTGGTTGGCGGCTATGCCCATTGGTTTACGGGGAGTTTGCTTGCCGGGCTGGTGGTCAATCTGGTTGCGGCGATTTTCAGTAATGGCCGTTTCCGACGTCAGCCGCCGTTGTTGATTTTTCATCTGTGTTTGGTCGTACTGGTGTGCCTGGTGGGGATGGGGCAACTCACGCGACTCAAGGCGACGGTGGAGGTCAGTGCCGGAGCCTGGTTTGAAGGGGATGTCGAGGTCAAGGAGGAGGGGCTGTTGCACCGTTGGGCGATAAGGGATCTGCGCTTTCAGAACCGGGACTTTACCATCCACTACAACCCGGGCCCGTCTCGTGGCAATACCTACAACAGTGTGCGTTGGCTCGATGTTTCCGGTGCGGCTCATGATGTGGTTATCGGCGATCAGCTGCCACTAAGAATCGCAGGTTACCGGTTTTATACCAGTTTTAACAAAGGCTTTGCTCCGAAGTTTGCATGGCGGGCCAGCACTGGTGAAATTACCTTGGGCGACGTGCACCTGCCGTCTTACCCGGGTAACAGTACCAGGCAGGCCATCGAATGGACCGTACCGGGGACGGACCGGCACCTGTGGATTCAGCTCGACTTCGATGAAGAGATCCTGCGTCGCGATGCCCCCTCGGTATTCCGTACGCCTGCGGAGCACCAGCTGATCGTGCGCAGCGCCGAGCGCCGTGTCAGCTTGCAGCCGGGGCAGCGGATGCGTTTACCCGAGGGTGAGCTGGTTTATCGGGGGCTGGGGACCTGGATGGGGTATGGCATCTATTACGACGAGACCCGTTATTGGCTACTGGCAGCCAGTTTGTTGGCTATTTTCAGTCTGGGCTGGTTTTATTGGCAGCGCTTTACGCGCACGCCATGGAACAGCCAGTCGTAGCCGAAGTGTTGGCGGAGCGGGCCGTCTTTGTGGTCTGCATTTGATTACTTCAAGTTAGTGCGTATATGGCGCATAAAAAAAGCCGGTGCAGCTGACTGGACCGGCTTGGATAAGGCTGGCTTGTGGCCGTTAGTTAACGGCGCTCACCGAACCGGCAAACAGGATTTCATCAAAGGTTTTACCGAGGGAGCTGCTGGTAAAGTTACGCATCAGCGATGCACCGGACCAGGTGACAGTCTGACCTGTTTGGATAGGCGCGGTGGGAGCTGCAACCCACTTGTTACCGCTAGGGGTGGAGACTTCAAGGTAGCTGTATCCTGCCGAATTCTGTACCGACAGAACTGTGCCCTGATTCTTTACATTGGCAGCAGAGGGCGCCGCAGATGGTGCCGCAACCTGCTGCATGGGCGGGTGGTTTGCTGGCATCGCGGCGGGCTGGGCGCCATTGAATGCGCTGACAAACATGATTTCATTAAATGTCCGGTTCAGCGTTTTACTGGTGAAGTTGCTCATTACGGCGCCTTGCCCCCAGCTGATCTTGCTGCCCTGCTGGAGGTTGCTTTGAGGGCCGGCCAGCCATAGCGTTTTGCCGTTTTGGTCAATCTCAACGTAGGTGTAACCGCCGGCGTTGACACTACTGGTCACCAGTCCTTCATTGGGTCCCAGCTTAGCTGCTGCAACGGGGGCTGCCACTTTTTCAGCGCTTGCGGCGGCAGATTCCTTCTTTGCAGAGCCCTCATCGGAGCACCCGGCCAGCATGAGTGAAGTGCCTAACGCAGTAACAAGGACAGCAGAGTGAAATTTCATAGCGTTCAACCTAAAAAGTTGGTGGGAGCATCCTAGCCCCCATTGAAGTGGAAGGTGTTCAAATACTCACACAGCACCCTTGTGCGGCGCCGTAGAAATAAATGGTACGCCGAAAAAGGTCAAAAATGCTACGACGAAGACGATAAGAATTAAAAATGCACCAATTTTTGTTGATATAGACCAGGTAATTCGGACATGCATGGTAATTGCCAGCACCAGCCAGGTGATAAATGACCAGGTTTCCAAAGGGTCCCAGGCCCAATAGCGCCCCCAGGCGTCCTGTGCCCAGATAGCACCGGCAACCAGCATCAGGCTATCAAACACCAGCGCGATGGCAAGAAAGCGAAACGATAACTCGCTTAAGCTGTTGCTGGTCGGCATGCTGGAGCAAAGCGTGCGGATGGGGCTGATATCTCGCAGCAGAATGATGCCCGACAATGCCGCAGCGATCATCAGTGCGCCCATAAAGACTTTGCCAAAACCGATATGGATATACAGCCAGATCGTGTTGTAGGTGGGAGGGAATACGCCTTCGCCCGGATACGCCAGCAACAGCCAGCCCATCATCATAAACAGGATCGGCATTATGATACCTGCCACCGGTCGAATGGATGGCAGGCGCCAGTAAGTCAGGGCGAAGAATAGCGTTACGCTCCAGATGTTACTGGAAAGAATCTCGAACATGGTCAGAAAGGGGCCGTGATCCAGGCGTATCCAGCGGTATGCGATAGCCGCCGTGTGTACGCCGAGCCCCAGCCAGAGCAGGCCCTGAAAAATATCATCGGCTACGTGGCGGAATATCGCGGCGACGATCACCAGTGAGCCGGCCAATACGTATATAATTAGGGCCGCCCAGAGGATCAGAAGTTCCAGTTCGAGAGTCATAAGATCCGATACGCCGTTTTTTAGTTCAGGGAGGGACTATAGCGCCAATTAATTTTGAGAAGAAGTGATTGATTAGCTGTCCTAAAGAGATTCCGAACTCAATCCATAAAAGGTTTACCGTTTTGTCCGCAGAGCACCGCACTTTGACAGCAGCACAATCGCTTGCTCAACCCTATCGCTGGCCGGCTTCCGGCCAAGTTCCCGTTGCCTGGAGCGGACTTGCATTATTTGCGCTTTTTCTGGGCAATGTGATGGCGATTGTTTTGGTGATGAGCCGAACGCCTTTTGTTCAGGATCTGTTGCCAGACTGGAACCTGTTCCCTTATGCGCTGGTTTATCATGTCGATTTCTCCATAGTCGTCTGGGCGTTATGCTCTGCGGCGTTAGTCTGGCAGCAGGAGCGATGCCTCTATCGTCGAACCAAACCGCTCATGGGTGGTTTTTTGCTCGCATTAGTCGGTGTGTTAAGCCTGTTGGTGACACCGCTGCTCGTGACGGCGCCAGCCGTGCTTAACAGTTATGTGCCTATCCTGTTCTCGCCGCTCTATCTCGCCGGTTTTGTGATCCTCGCGGCGGGGGTTCTGCTGCTTTCTGTCAGTGTGCCGCTGCTGCAGCGGCTAGTGCTGCGACCGAAAAACTGTTTGGAGTTGTCGGCGGTTTGCTTCAGTCTGGCGTTATGGTTTTTTCTGGTTAGCGTCGGGGTTTTTTTTCTGACGGCCTGGCGACTGGATAAAGTACAGGATATCCACGCCTACGCTGAGCAGCTCTTTTGGGGCGGCGGACACTGCCTGCAGTTTGTGTATGTCTTGATCATGCTGGGTATGTGGTTTCGAATTGTCGGGCTGCGTTGTCCGGCACTTAAACCGGGGCAGCTGGTCTGGTGGAGTGTGTTGAGTTATATCCCTGCCGCGCTTATCAGTATTCTTATTGTAATGTTCTTTGCCCCGGGCTCCATTGAATCAAAGCAGGCATACACCGCGTTGATGCGTTATGGAACTGCGCTGCCCGTGCTGGTTACGGCGTGGTTCGGCTGGCATTGCCGAAAGCGCTGGTGGGTGCGTCGAGAACCCCTGTTGCAATTGATAGTGTGCTCGGCATTGCTGGTGACGACGGGTTTTGTGCTCGGTAGTATGATTCGGGGCGACACACTTTTGGTGCCGGCGCATTACCATGCGACGACCGGTGCCGTTAATCTGGCATTTATGGGCGTGTTTTACCTGAGTTATTACCATCGCTTGTCTGCCAGGGATGCTGTATGGATACGTCGGCAACTTTTACTCTACAGCGCCGGGGTGCTCATTCTGTCTCTGGGGCTTGCCTGGTCGGGAATGCAGGGCCAAATGCGTAAAGTTGAAGGTGTGAAACAAGGCTTTTCTTCACTATGGGAAAGTAGTGCCATGCTGTTGATGGGACTCGGAGGGGCTGTCGCCTTGACCGGGTGTTTTATGTTTGTTTTTCTGGCTGCGAGACTCGTTCGCAGACAGCTGGTCGCCAGTGCGGAAGGTTGCCCGCAGGTAGAGGGGGTTACCGATGTCAACGTTTAAAACCCGTGCGGTAATGCCGGCTGCGGCGCGCAAGCTGGACAGGCGCCTTGTGCCGGGTGTTTTCACGGTGCTGATTATTTTGACTATCGGTGTGGTGATCCGCTGGCTTCCGGGGGAATGGACGCTATCGACAGGGCGTGATGATGTGGTGTTGGCCCGGGATGCCGCGGTGGGTGGCGTTACACCTCCCCTGCCGGAAAGCGTTGCCGGAGAGGCTGTCCCGATGAATAGGGACTGGCGGATCAGTGGTCTCGATGCGCCGGTCGATCCTGCGTTAAATCCAGCGGCTCACGTTTTGCAGCAGGGTGAGCAGCAACTGAAAATTTTGTTTGAGCATGGAGGCCTGTTGTTGCAGTCCGGGCAGCCGCAGGCCGCGCTGGATGCGCTCCGGCTGGCAGAGGCGTTGTCGCCAACCCTGCCGGAAATTCAGGTAAATATCGGGTTTGCGCTTTATGAACTGGGACGCTATAAAGAGGCGCTGTTGCACCTGGATCGCGCGACAGCGCTCAGGCCGATGCAGGCCAATGCGTATTACGCTGCTGCGCTGGCGTATGAAGGTCTCGGGGAGCTGGAAGGGGCTGTCGGTGCGATGCGAAGCTACCTGCATCTCAGCGCTCAGCAGAGCGGCGATGAGCGTTCGCGCTCGTTTGCCGTCAAGGCGCGTGCGGCGCTGTGGGAATGGGAGGCGCGGTTAGGGCGACCTGACAATACGCCGATCAAAGCGTCCTCGCTGCCGTCCATCATACCACCGACGATAAGGGCCCGGTTAAATCCCGGTTCGTTGTCCGGGACGCGCGATGGGCCAGCTCACTAGGATCATCCGGGGCGTCCCCGGCGTCCGGTATGACTGTTATACATTGAAAACTATAAGTGGGATCGGGAATTCATGAAACAAGCCATTACCTTAAGTTCCCTGTTGATACCGGTGTTATGGATGTCACCAGTA
>JBFGYY010000167.1:0-6436 GCA_041587095.1 Motiliproteus sp.
CCATCCGAGGATAAAGCGACTGTAAACCATGACCTTTGTAAGATCGCAAAGCACAAATAATCGTCGCGCTGCAAAGCCCGGACGGCCTCAATTGGCCGTGCCCGACAACAGGAAGGATGTTATCGACCCAAAAGTCAGGCTAGTATGGGCCGATAAGAACATCGTTAACCATTAATGCGTGTTTATTCATCCCGCCGCTTCATCGCCGGGTCAATATTGACAGCTGTTATTGAATCGCTCCGACACAACCAGACGCACAGGCGCCACTTCTATGACACGAACACCGATATTGCCGATACTACTTGTCAGCGTGGCTCTGTTTCTTTCCGGTTGTGCCGGGCAGCCGGCCAGCGAAACGCGCCCCGAGCCGAGCGACACAGTAAGCGAACAGACGCCCTTATCACAAACCGATACTGAGCAGAGGTCCGCCCAGGGCAGCTTTCCTCCCAGCACCCTCTACGCATTACTGGTGGCGGAAATAGCCGGTCAGCGCGGTATGCCACAAATCACGTTGAGCAATTACCTGCACGAAGCGCGTAAAACCCGCGATCTCGGCATCACCCAACGCGCCCTCGAGGTGGCCCGGCATTTGCGCCACGGCGACGCACTGCTCGAAGCAACCACGCTATGGAGTGAGCTGGAGCCAGACAACATCAACCCCTTGCAGATGCGTGCCTCTGAGCTGGTCCGTCAGAACCGTCACGAGGAAGCCCTGCCCGTGTTTAGCCAGCTGATCCGCAAAGATGGCTCGGATGCCATGGAATACCTTGCCAGCCAGGAAGAAAAGCTTACGCCTGCCGACCGGCAAGCCTACCTCGACATGCTCGACCAGCTGCTGAACGAACAGCCGGAGGCCGCGATCCTCTACTTCGGCAAAGCCGCCCTGCTGCGCAACACCGATCGCGTGCAGGCACTGGCCCTGATTACACAGTCGCTGAGTCTGGAACCTGAACACGTCGCCGCGATCATGCTTGAGGCGGAACTCCAAAACAGCAACGGCCATATCGATACCGCTATCGGCCATCTGCGCCAGGAGCTGAACAAACGCGATCACAAACAGATGCGCTCTCTTTATACTCGATTATTGCTGGAGAAAGGCCTTTTCACCCAGGCCAAAGAGCAGGCCGACCTGCTACTCAGCCGGCACTCAGGCGATCACAACCTGGGGTTCTATCTGGCGGTTCTGATGCTGGAGCACGATCAGCTCGACAGCAGCGAAAGTTACCTGCTCCGATTGACCGAACAGCTCGGTGAAAACAGCGCCATGCACTATTATCTGGGCCGTATCGCCCAGCAGCGTAACCAGGTCGACAAAGCCATCGAACACTTTTCGGCGGCGGATAACGACACCTATCTGGTCGCCGGTCATTCCGAAATCATCAAACTGCTGGATGAAAATGAGCAATACCCACGCATCCGCAACCTGTTTAATGCCGCGCGCGACAAAAACCCGAAGCAGGCGCCAACGCTGTACGCCCTGGAGGCAAACTGGCTGCTGGAACGCGACCGACATAAAGAAGCGATGTCACTGTACGACAACGCGCTGGATGAACACCCCAAAGATGTACGCCTGCTCTACAACCGTGCCATGCTGGCCGAGATGCAAGGCAACCTGGTACAGATGGAGCACGACCTTCGCCTGCTGCTCGAAATCGAACCGGACAATGCAACCGCACTCAACGCTCTCGGTTATAGCCTGACCGATCACACGGATCGCCATACCGAGGCTCTGGCACTGATTCAACGTGCGCTGGAACTCAAGCCCGAGGACCCGGCCATACTCGACAGCCTCGGCTGGGCGCACTACAACCTGGGTCAGCTCGAGCAGGCTCACCGCTACCTGAAGCAGGCCTACGACAGCTTCCCCGACCCTGAAATTGCCACGCACCTGGGCAAAACCCTCTGGCGCATGGGGCGCACCCAGGAAGCCACCGATATCTGGAACAACGCATTACAACGCGACCCGGACAGCGACATGGTGAAACAGGCAATCGAAGATGCACAGAAGGAACAATAGCGTGGCACTGACACAGCGGCGCGGTTTATTGGCCATTCTTTCAATGCTGACGCTGTTTATCAGCGGCTGCGGTTCACTGACTCAGGAGCCCCAGCCGCCTGCGCTGCCGGATTGGCAGAGTCACGCCGATCAGGCCCGCACCGTCGAAAGCTGGCAGATCATCGGCAAGATCGCCATACGTGAAAATAATGAATACAACAGCGGCTCACTGAACTGGACACAACAAGCAGAGCATTACCAGATCCATATCGCCGGACCACTGGGCCAGGGCGCCATAAGCATCGTAGGCGACCCTTTGCTTACCCGACTGAATATCAGCGGCGAAGGCAGCTACGTCACCCAGGATCCCGAGCGAATGCTGCGCGACCAGATCGGCTGGACGATTCCGCTGGATAACCTTAACTACTGGATTCGCGGACTACCCGCCCCCTCAAGCCCTTATCGCAAGACGCTGGATGACAACCACCGGCTCCGGGAGCTCAATCAGGATAACTGGAAAGTGCGCTATTTCGGCTACCTGCCGACTGCCAAGGCGCAGCTGCCGCGCAAGGTTATCATCAGCCACAGCCTGGGGATTACCGTGACACTACTGGTCAAGCAATGGGTACTCTGAGCAACGATTCAAAAAACATCCCTCTGGCGCTCTAATTGGTTTGACAAGGGCGCACCCATAACGGAAAATGTCGCACGCTTTTATCCGGCGTAACCGGTGTTAGCAACTGGGGTGTAGCCAAGCGGTAAGGCAGCGGGTTTTGATCCCGTCATGCGCAGGTTCGAATCCTGCTACCCCAGCCATCTTGAACTCTAAAACAGCCGTTCTTCACTTCCATTCCCATATTCAAAGGTACTCAGCGTGTCCAAGCTCATGGTATTTAGCGGTAACGCTAACCCAGCACTGGCTAGCAAGGTCGCTCAGAAACTCTGCATCTCGCTAGGCAACGCCACCTTAGGCCGCTTCAGCGATGGCGAGATCGCGATCGAGATCAATGAAAACGTACGCGGCAAGGACGTGTTCATCATTCAGTCCACTTGCGCACCAACCAATGATCACATCATGGAAGTGATTTTAATGGCCGACGCCCTGCGTCGTGCATCCGCAGCTCGCATCACTGCGGTACTGCCCTACTTTGGTTACGCTCGCCAGGATCGCCGCCCGCGTTCTGCCCGCGTACCGATCAGCGCCAAGGTCGTCGCCAGCATGATGGCAAACGCCGGTATCGACCGCGTATTGACTGTCGACCTGCACGCAGACCAGATCCAGGGTTTCTTCGACATCCCTGTGGATAACGTTTACGGCTCCCCCGTTCTGCTCGACGAAATCCAAAGCCAGAACTACGAGCGCCCCATTGTGGTTTCTCCCGATGTTGGCGGCGTAGTCCGCGCCCGCGCCGTAGCCAAACAGCTCGACACCGAACTGGCGATTATCGATAAGCGCCGCGAAAAAGCCAATGTCGCGCAAGTCATGCATATTATCGGCGACGTCACCAACCGCACCTGTATTCTGGTTGACGACATGTGCGATACAGCAGGCACGCTGTGCAAAGCGGCCAACGCACTGAAAGAACACGGCGCCTTTAAGGTCGTCGCCTATGCGACCCACCCGGTACTGTCCGGCAAGGCCATCGATAACATCAACAACTCAAATCTGGACGAACTGGTGGTTACCGATACCATCCCGCTGAGCCCGGAAGCAGAGAGCTGCTCGCGCATTCGCCAGCTGACTCTGTCAGACATGCTGGCCGAATCGATCCGCCGCGTCTGCAACGAAGAATCCATCAGCGCCATGTTTCTGTAAGACGCTCGCCGTCCTGCAGAAACAGCGCCGATAAACACACCCCCCGGGGTGAATTAAAATACCGGCTGAGCCTGGTCGCAAGGTCAGCCGGATACACTTGAAGGTAACACAATGTCTAACTTTGTAATCAAAGCCACTACCCGTTCCGACCTGGGGAAAGGTGCGAGCCGCCGCCTGCGTCGTGAACAAGGCCTGGTACCTGCCATCGTTTTTGGCGGCACTGCTGAGCCCAAGTCCCTGAGCCTGTCTCACAAAGACCTGCTGAAGATGACTGAAAGCGAGTCTTTCTTCTCTTCCATCCTGACCCTGGATGTTGACGGTACCGAAGAGAAAGTCGTCCTGAAAGACCTGCAGCGCCACCCGGCCAAGCCCGCTGTCCTGCATGCTGACTTCCTGCGCGCTGTTCCTGGCCAGGCGATCAAAGTTCAGGTTCCTCTGCACTTCACTAACCAGAACAAGAGCGCGGCAATCAAGCTTGGCGCCAAAGCCAACGTCCTGGTTAACACTGTGATGATCCAGTGCACCCCAGAAACACTGCCTGAATTCCTGGCAATCGATATGGCCAACGTCGCTGTTGACCAGACGATTCACCTGTCAGACATCGTGCTGCCAGAAGGCGTTAAGATCACCGCTCTGGCTCTGGGCGAAGACTACGACCAGGCAGTTGTGACTCTTGCTCGCAAGCGTAGCAAGTAAGCACTGACCGACAGGAGGCTCCTGCGCTGTGACCGCTGTTCAGATGATTGTCGGCCTGGGTAACCCGGGCAACCAGTACGAGAACACGCGCCACAATGCCGGAGCCGACTTTGTCGAGCTTCTCGCCGAGCAGACCCACTGCTCGCTCCAACAGGAGAAGCGCTATCACGGCCGTTACGGCAAGGCCTTTCTGGGGCGCAGCGAAATCCATCTGCTGATTCCCGGCACCTTTATGAATCTCAGCGGCCAGTCTGTTCAGGCTCTGGCGAATTATTTCAAAATCCCCGCCGACAGCATCCTCGTCGTACATGACGAGCTCGACCTGCCGCCCGGCAGTGCACGCTTCAAACAAGGCGGCGGACACGGCGGACACAACGGTCTGCGCGACATCATCGAAAAACTAAGCGGCAACCGGGACTTCCATCGACTGCGCGTCGGTATCGGCCACCCCGGCAACGCCAAGCTTGTGCATAACTATGTTCTGGGCAAAGCGCCCGGCAGCGAACGCGAACTGATGCAGGCCTGTTTTGATGCAGCCCTCAGCGCCCTGCCCGACCTTGTCGAGGGCAACGCCGGCAAGGCAATGAACGCACTGCACAGCTTCAAGGCATAAGCTCCTGCCCCTTAATTTGTACACCAACTGTACAACCAGGCCACGCAGGATCGCCATCAACATATACCGGATAACAGGACACCAGCATGGGCTTTAACTGCGGCATCGTCGGCCTACCCAATGTAGGCAAATCTACTCTTTTTAATGCGCTGACCAAGGCAGGCATCGACGCGGAAAACTTCCCCTTCTGCACTATCGAGCCCAATGCCGGCGTTGTGGCGATGCCTGACCCCCGTCTGACCGCACTGGCCGACATCGTGAAACCTCAGCGCGTGCTGCCGACAACCATGGAGTTCGTCGACATCGCCGGCCTGGTGGCAGGCGCATCCAAAGGCGAAGGTCTGGGAAACAAGTTTCTGGCCAACATCCGTGAAACCGACGCCATTGCTCATGTCGTACGCTGCTTTGAGGATGAAAACGTTATCCATGTCGCCAACAAGATCGATCCACTGGCAGATATAGACATCATCAACACCGAGCTGGCCCTGGCTGACATGGAGTCGATCGAAAAGCAGCTGCAAAAGATTATTCGTACCGCAAAAAGCGGCGACAAAGACGCCCTGCGCACCAAGAACCTGATGGAGAAAATACTCCCCCACCTGGATTCAGGCCAACCCGCCCGCTCACTGGCACTTAATGACGATGAGCAAAAGCAGATCAAGGAATTGAACCTGCTGACCAGCAAACCAACCATGTACATTGCCAACGTCGATGAGGATGGGTTTGAAAACAACCCGCACCTGGATAAGGTCACGGCGCTGGCTGCTGAAGAGGGCGCCGTTGTTGTCGCCATCTGCAACAAGCTTGAAGCAGAGATAGCCGAACTCGAAGACGACGAAAAGAGCGATTTTCTCGCCGAAATCGGCATGGAAGAACCCGGACTGGATCGCGTAATCCGGGCCGGATACCAGCTGCTCGGACTACAGACTTACTTCACCGCCGGCGTTAAAGAAGTTCGCGCCTGGACCATGAAGCAGAAGGCCACAGCCCCGATGGCCGCCGGAGTTATCCACACCGATTTTCAGAAAGGCTTTATTCGCGCAGAAGTAATCGCCTACGATGATTTCATTGCCTTTAATGGTGAACAAGGCGCAAAAGAGGCCGGCAAATGGCGCCTGGAAGGCAAGGAATACATCGTAAAAGACGGCGATGTTATCCACTTCCGTTTTAACGTCTAATATTCGCCTCAAGGCGTTGACAGAACCCCTGAAACAAGGAATAATTCGCGCCTCTCGCAGTGGCTATGTAGCTCAGTTGGTTAGAGCACATCACTCATAATGATGGGGTCACTAGTTCGAATCTAGTCATAGCCACC
>JBFGYY010000168.1:0-6420 GCA_041587095.1 Motiliproteus sp.
AGTGCCAGTTGTTTGGTGGCGATGACATTGTCGGTGGTGATATTCGTGCTGGCTGCGATCTGTTCCAGGCTGGTGGATGTTTCAGCCACCCCCGCAGCCTGGCTTTCTGCCTGACGTGCCAGTTCGTGGCTGCTGCTGGCGATCTGCTGGGAGGCCGAGCTGATGGTAATGCTGGAGCCGTCAATATGCCCGATCATCTGGCGCAGTTGCTGGTTCATCTGACTCAGGCTGTGTTGCAGCGTGCCGATTTCGTCCTTTTGCGTCACCTTGATGCTCAGACTCAGGTCGCCAGCGGCAATGGCCGAGAGCTGCGCATTGATCTGCCCCAGCGGCCGGAACAGACGCCGGTTAAGTACCACGAAAGCGATAATGATACTGACGACGATGAGGGCCAGTTGCTGGACCATACCCAGCCAGCGGGTCTGCTGCATATCGCTACGCAGAGCCGTGATATCTTCCCGCAAGAGCATCGATAACACCGGTGCTTCGGCGCTATTGCGAACCACCAGGCGCGCCTCCAGAGGCGGGGTAGCCGTGACCGATTGGTGCCAGTCATTGCTTGTGATCAATGGGGTGTTGTTGATGTCGAAGGCTGCAACCGGCGCTTTCAGACGCTGGCCTATCTGCAGCAAATTGTAGTGTGGGGCAACGATGACCTCGATATAACCCATCAGCCGCATCCCGCCGGCGGGTACCAGCACGGAGAAGGCCGCTACTCCCGGCTGCTGCCAGAGTTCGCTGTCGACCGACATCCGCTCAGACTGACTGCGCCTCTGCATCCGCTCAACTATTTGGGGGGGGAGATCCTGACTGAAGGCCGCGCCGGCTTTGCTGCTGGTCAGATAATTCAGGTTTTTATCGTACACCCGGATCTTTAACAGCTGCAGTTCTCCGGTGGTGACATAGGATTCTTCGAAGGGCTCACTCGTGAGCGTGCTTAATGCCTCAAGGTCAGCTTTTTTCAGGGCTGTGCGCAGCGGTTTACGCTTTTGCAGCTGCAACCCCAGTTGCGTTGCTTTGTGTTGCAACTGCGGCAGTATCTGTTCGGCACTGACTTGCATGGCGCTTTGTATTGAGGTGCGTTTGTTTTCAAGAGCCGCCTGATAGGCGTCTTCCGACATCATATAGGCGTTGCCAAGGGCGGCAACGCCCACGATCAACAGAAGTAAAAGTGTCTGGGTGCGTAGCGAGGTATTGATAAAAGACATACAGCGTCCCGGTCTAATCAGCAGGATGGTCATGCTATTCGAGGCCGTATTAGGATTCATTAATCTGCGTCAAGAACCGTGATAATCGGTATTTTCCTGTTACATTACTGCGGGTTTCAGGTTGACTATGAAGCGGTTAAAAAATGCCGGTACCCAGTGTTATTGCTATGCAGATATTGCTATGCAGATAAAGCCGGCACATGCCCGCCTCTGCCTTTCGTTGCTGTATAGCGCGGCGGTTCAGCGCTGCTCGGTCTAACCAGGCGATATTTAGCCCCCTATGCAACGGCTGCCTTAAAATAGATACGGTGCAAATATCTGTGTTGCGCAGGCTACACTGGATTATTGGGTAATCATTGCACAGAGATAGCTGGCCGTTACCTTCACTGTTGTTATTCTGACCTGAGTTGTCATGCTGGATTAAGTTATCATTCAGGCACTAGCTTTTCAGGCACTAGTGTTTCAGGCACTAGTGTTTCAGGCATTGGCCGTGATTCTGGCATACTAAGCCCTAAATTTTGCTGAGGTGTTTGTTATATGGCTACCCGCCACGCCATCGTTCATTATCTGGATAAACCCCAGGACGGTCCCGCCAACCTGTCCCCCCGCGGCACGGAGTTGCAGCTTGATGACCGGCTGGAAACGCTGATCAGTCAGGTTAACGCTACCTACAATGGTCGCTCCGGCAAGATTCATGGCTGGTTTGAAGGCGATCGCCAGACTTACCCCTTCAGCCGCTGGCTGGATGAGTACCGTCAGGAAAAACGTGATTTCGTCTCGGTGACCAGCGAGCTGCTGAATCGCTTTGCGCAGCAATTGCAGGAAGTGGCGGATCCTTTATCCGGTTACCTGCTCTGCACGCATATCCGCGGCGAGCGTGACCAGTTTCTTATTTTGCTGCTCAGCACCTCTTCGGCGCTGACGATCGATGACCGGCTGGAGCTGAGTGACTCCCGTCAGCTGGAGCCCGGCAAAGTACAACTCGGGGCGCGTATCGAACTGGACCAGTGGCGCGAAGGTGATGACAGCCAGTATTTGTCGTTCATCCGGGCCCGCAGTGCACGTGAGGTTAGCGAGGCGTTTCGCAGCGCGCTCGGCTGTACCGAAGTCGCGGACTCCAAGGAGCAAACCTCGGCTCTGCTGCAGGTCTTTCAGGACTACTGCCATGAGGCACAATTACCCCAGAAGCAGGTCTCGGAGGTCAAACAGCGGGCCTACGAATATTGCAGTGACCAGGTCGAATCCGGTGAGCGGGTTCGGATACGGGAGCTATCCGGGGTCATGGATAGTAATGACCCGGATAAGTTTTTCAACTATGTCACTGAACAGGAGACCCCCCTGCAGCAGGAGATTGCTCCCGATAAGCGTGGACTGACCCGTTTTGTCCGATATAGTGGTTCCATGAAAGGGTTGAGCCTGAGCTTTTCTGAAATGCTGTTAGGCGATCAGGTTATATACGATCCGGCCTCTGATACGATCACCATTCGGGGATTACCGCCCACGCTACGCAAACAACTGGAGCGCAATAAATCATAAGCCCGGGTTACCCCCACGAATCAACAGACAATAATGAATAGGGAAGTCAGATGACCAAGTTTGTATTTGATAAGAGCCTGGAACTGGGTGTTACGTTGATTGACGACCAGCATCGGCGCTGGGTGGGGTATTTGAATGATGCCTGGGATGGTCTGGAGCGGGGCGAGCAGGGCAAGGATTTTTTCTACCTGCTTAACCAGCTGATGGATTATGCCCTGCAGCATTTCTGCGATGAAGAAGCCCTGATGAAGCAGGCGGGCTACCCGGAATATGAGGCGCATCGAGCCCGGCATAATGAAATCACCGAAGAGTTGTTCGGCTTTGACCTGACCCTGCTATCCAATGAGCCGGATTCTGCCGAAAAATTTCTGCAATTCATGACCGAATGGTTACGCAACCATATCGATGTGGTCGACCGTGAGATGGCGGATAGTTTGCGTGCAAAAGGTGTGCGTTAAGTCTGTGGGCGTGCACGGCTCTGCTCTGGCGGAGGGTAAATCCCTTGATCGGTTTAGCGCCTCTGCACTCTGGCGAAGGTTCTTGTGTCCGCCCGCGCGCTGATTCGACTCTCGGCCGTCAGTAAGGGCTTTCTGAGCGGCGGGCAGATGCAGCCGGTATTGCAGTCGGTCGACCTGCAGCTACATCAAGGGGAGATTGCCGTGCTGCTGGGCCCCAGCGGCTGCGGCAAAAGTACGCTGCTGAGTCTTATTGCCGGGCTGGAGTGGCCCGACAGCGGCACGGTCGAACTGCTCGGTAAACCCTTCAGTACGCTCAGCGATGCTCGGCAGACGCGAATCCGGCGCCGCTCTCTGGGGATTATCTTTCAGTTTTTCAATCTGGTGCCAACCCTGACGGTGGCAGAAAATCTGCATCTGCCGCAGCAATTGAATGGCAACGCTTATGAGCCGCAGCGTATCGACAAGCTGCTGCAGTCCTTGGGTGTCTTGCATACCCGCGATCATTTTCCCGAACAGTTATCCGGCGGTGAACAGCAGCGGGTAGCTATCGCCCGGGCATTGATTCATCAGCCTGCGATTGTGCTGGCCGACGAACCTACCGGCAGCCTGGACGAAGCCAGTGCTGAGGTGGTGAATGAACTGCTTTTCGACCAGGCACGCCAGCAGGGCAGCGCACTGTTACTGGTGACGCATAATCCGGCCCTGGCGCGGCGCGCCGATCGGGTTCTACAGTTGCATCAAGGGCGGCTGGAGCCTCAAAGGAGGTTAGACGCTGACCATAACGGTGTGACATGAGTTTGATTCTGCTGGCCGTGGCTCGTCACTACCTGCGTCACCCCTGGATGCTTGGCACGCTGTTGTGTGGTGTCATGCTGGGGGTCACCGTGGTCACCGCCGTTGAGCTGACCAATCAGAGTGTGCGTGCCAACCTGGCTCAGGCTAATGAGCAGTTACTGGGACGTTCGACCCACCGAGTCCTGGCGGATAAACCGGTCGATGAGGCGCTGCTGCGACAATTGCGTAGCGAGGCGGGCATCGAGGCCGATCCGGTGCTGCATCGTTATCTGCGTGTCGGCACGGCTGATGGACCGTTATTCCAGTTGATAGCGACCGATAGTCTGCGCCCGTCACGACGGAGGGCGGACGGTCGTGAGGCGGCAATCGATCCGGCCTCCCTGATCACCACCCCAAACAGCGTGCTGATCGGTGCAATCAGTGCCCGGCGATTGGGTATCGATAGCGGGGCAGCGCTGACGGTACAGAGCGGCGAGCGCGAGGCCGTCTTACAGGTCATCGGTGTGCTGGGCGCTGATGATGACCGACGCTTCAGTCAGTTATTCGTCATGGATATTGGCTGGGCCCAGCAGTTGTTTGGTCTGTCCGGGCAGCTGGATGCTATCGATCTGGTTCTTCTGCCCGCACAAAAGGCTCGCGTCCTTGAGCTGCTGCCGGACGGTCACTATCTGGTTGATAGTCAGGAGATGCGGGCCAGCGGCGAGGGGATAGCCGATGCGTTGTTGTTTAACCTGTCGGCGTTGAGCCTGTTGGCGCTGCTGGTGGGTATTTTACTGGTGTATAACACCCTGACGTTTTCGCTGTTGCAGCGCCAGCCGCTATTTGGGCAGCTGCGTTGTCTGGGTGTAACGCCCGGTCAGCTCTATCGGCATATTATGCTGGAATTGCTGCTGCTGAGCGTGGTTGGCTGTCTGGGGGGGCTTTGGTTTGGCGCTTTGCTGGCGGAGCAGTTGTTGCTGCTGGTGACCCGCACCGTGAATGATCTCTACGCCGTCAGCCCGCTGCAGAGCCTGGTCCTTGCCCCGAAAACCCTGCTGCTGGGGTGTGTCGCGGGTGTTGGCGGCGTGATGCTGGCCGGGTTACTGCCTGCCCGGCGCGTGGTGCAGGGGGCTGCGCACCCCAGCCGTTTGCGTATTACCCAAGAGCGCCATGCGCAGCAGGGCATGCGTCGCGCGCGGTGGTGGGTTCCGGGGCTGGCACTGCTCGCGGGTGGGATTCTGCTCTGGCCCGGTTCCGGGGTCGAAGCGGGATTCGCCGGGCTGAGTCTGTTGTTGTTGGCAAGCCTGTTATTGCTGCCCGGGTTGCTACGCTGGTTAGTCACGGGCGGCGCTGGTTGCTTGGCAAACAGCAAGCAGCGGGGGCGGGCAGGGCTGTTGTTAATGGCGCTGCGTGAGTGCAGCCGGGGACTAAGCCGCACGGCCATTGCTGTGCAGGCTCTGACTCTGGCCATTGCGGCCACTGTTGGGATCGCGCTGCTGATCGGCAGTTTCCGGCTCACGCTGACCGATTGGTTGCAGCAACGACTCAGCGCCGATATCTATCTGACAGTGCGCTCTGCCGTACCCGACGCCGGGCAGGCGTTACCGGTAGGCCTGTTGCAGGCGGCCAGTCGTCAACCGGGGGTGCAGGCCATTTCGACCGTGCGCCGAAGTGAGGCGCAGGCAGAGGGTCACCGGTTTCAGTTGCTGAGCAGTGTATTACCGCTGGCGGCACGTCAAGGGTACCGGTTTCTCAGTGCGGCCCCCGCGGAGGTTTGGGCTCGGTTTGACCAAACCGGCGGGATACTGGTTTCCGAACCGCTTGCGCGCCGTTTGGGTTTGAAGCGTACCGATCATTTACATATTGATGGCTACGCGAATCCTTTCCAGGTCGCCGGAATCTATTACGACTATGGTTATGAACGAGGGCGTGCCATCGTGTCGGCCGGGCTGTCCCCGGACAGCGATTCAATCGCGCCGCGTCGCGCCGGACTTTATCTGCGTGATGGCGCCAGCCCGGTGGCGTTGATCGATTGGCTGAACCGCCAACCCGGTGCTGAACAGGTGCGCGTTATTGAGGCCGAAGGCCTGCTGGCGCGCTCGCTGGCGATCTTTGAGCGTACCTTTCTGGTGACCGAAGTGCTGCGTTTATTGGCGCTGCTGGTGGCGTTTGTCGCGATGCTGTCGGCATTGCTGTCGGTTCAGATGGAGCGGCAGCCGGAGATGACGCTGTACCGGGCTTTGGGTTTCAGTGCCTGGGAGCGCACGCGCTTACTGTTATATCAAGGGGGGATTCTCGGTGGTGTGTGCGGGTTAGCCGCCATTCCCATGGGGTTGCTGCTGGCCTGGGGGCTGATCGACCTGATTCAGCTACGCGCCTTCGGTTGGACGCTGTTTTATCAGGTCGATCCGCTGCAACTGATTCAGGCGCCGTTCTGGGCGATA
>JBFGYY010000169.1:0-6416 GCA_041587095.1 Motiliproteus sp.
GCAAAATCGCAGGCGCTATCTCCATCGTGCTGGTCCTGCTTTCCATCGCATCGCTGGCGGTTCAGAAATTGCAGTTCGGGTTGGACTTTACCGGCGGTGCGTTGGTGGAAGTGCATTATGAGCAGCCCGCCTCGTTGAACGAGATCCGTGAGACCCTGGCGAAGGTCGGCTACCGCGATGTGGTGGTGCAGACCTTTGGCTCACCCAACGATATTCTGGTTCGTCTGCAGCGTGACCACACCGCCAAACTGGGTGATGAGGTCCTGGCCGCACTGCGCGCTGATCACAGTTCGCCGATCGAGCTGCGCCGTTCCGAATTTGTCGGTGCGCAGGTGGGTGAAGAGCTGCGTGAGCAGGGTGGATTGGGCATGTTGCTGGCCCTGGCCATTGTTATGCTCTACGTAGCCTTCCGTTTCCAGATGAAATTCTCCGTCGGTGCCGTGGTGGCGCTGGCGCACGATGTGATCATCGTGCTGGGTGTGTTCTCAGCGCTGAAGATCGAATTCGATCTGACCGTGCTGGCGGCGATTCTGGCGGTGGTCGGTTACTCGCTGAACGATACCATCGTGGTCGCGGACCGTATCCGTGAGAACTTCCGTAAAATTCGTAACAGCAGTGCCGAAGAGCTGATCAACATCTCCCTGACCCAGACGCTGGGCCGGACCTTGATGACCAGTTTGACGACCTTGCTGGTGTTGTTTGCACTGTTTTTCTTCGGCGGCGAGTTGATCCACGGATTTGCCACCGCATTGATGATCGGTGTTTTGGTGGGTACTTATTCCTCCGTCTATGTCGCCAGCAATATGCTGCTGGTCTTGGATGTTAAGGTGGAAGATCTTATTCCGCCCGAGAAGGATGAACTGGTGGATGATATGCCCTGAGCCAGGCTGGCTTTTCTGCGGTGGCCCGTCGGCAGCGGTCACCGCACGTTCCCTCTCTCCATCACTCCCTCTATCTTTTCAGCGCGACTGTGGACGGTATGACGTCCGACACGTCACCTTCAGCCAATTCGGCTACACTGACTCTACGTCATGCAGTGCGCCTCAGAGCTTTATAATTAATGAAAAAAATCCAAACAGATCCATTTAAAGACCGCGAAGCGGAAAAATACGACAATCCTATTCCCAGCCGTGAGTTTATCCTCGACCTGCTCAAACAGGAGCAGCGGCCTTTATCCCATGTGCAGCTCTGCTCCGAGCTGGGCCTGGTAACCGATGAGCAGATCGAAGCCCTGCGCCGGCGTCTGCGTGCCATGGAGCGTGATGGTCAGCTGATCCACACCCGCCGTGGTGGCTATGGCCTGGTCGATAGCATGGACCTGATCCGGGGACGGGTGCAGGGCCACCGGGACGGTTTTGGTTTTCTGGTGCCGGACGATGGTACCGACGACCTTTATCTGCATAACCGACAGATGCGCCGGGTTTTTGATGGCGACAAGGTAGTTGCGCGGATCAGCGGCACCGATCGCAAAGGGCGCCGTGAAGGCAGTATCATCGAAGTGATCGAGCGCAACACGAAGCAGTTGGTGGGGCGTCTGCAGGTTGATAAGGATATCTGCTACCTGATTCCCGAAAATAAGCGTATCTGCCACGAAATATTTATCGCTCCCGAGGACCTTAACGGTGCTGACGATGGCCAGTATGTGCTGACCGAAATTGTGCAACAGCCCGGTAAGGGTTTGCCCCGTGCGCGAGTGCTTGAGGCGTTGGGCGACCATATGGCGCCGGGGATGGAGATCGAAGTCGCGATTCGCAACTACGAGATCCCGAATGAGTGGCCGGCCGCCGCAGCGGCCGAGGCAAAAAGCTACGGTGCCGAGGTTGAGGAAGCCGATAAAACCCAGCGTGTCGATATGCGTGCCCGTCCGTTTGTCACCATCGATGGCGAAGACGCCAAAGACTTCGACGATGCGGTGCTGTGTGAGCCGAAAAAAAGCGGCGGCTGGCGTTTGTTTGTCGCCATCGCCGACGTTTCCCATTATGTGCGCCCCGGCTCTGCGCTGGACGAAGAGGCGCTGTCTCGTGCAACGTCGGTGTACTTTCCGGGCCATGTGGTGCCGATGCTTCCCGAAAGCCTCTCCAACGGGCTTTGCTCGCTGAATCCGCAGGTTGACCGGTTAGCGATGGTCTGCGAGATGACCATCAGCGCCAAGGGTAAGCTGAGCAGTTATAACTTTTACGAGGCGGTTATTAGCTCCCACGCTCGTCTGACCTACACCCAGGTCGGCGCGTTGCTGGAGGCGCCGGCTTCGAAGCCGGGACGTGAAGTTGCTAAGCACTATGCGGCGCTGATACCGCAATTGCACCAGCTGCACGCACTCTACAAGCAGTTGCGGGCGGTGCGGACCGAGCGGGGCGCGATCGATTTTGAAACCGTTGAATCGCGCATCGAATTTGGTGCCGAGCGCAAGATCGACCGCATCGTGCCGGTGGTGCGCAACGATGCGCACAAACTGATCGAAGAATGCATGCTGTGCGCCAATGTGGCGACAGCGCGCTTCCTGGAGAAGATGAAAATCCCGGCGCTGTACCGGGTTCACAAGGGGCCGCGTGCCGGTAAGCTGGAAAATCTGCGCGGCTTTATCGGTGAGCTGGGGTTGAATCTCGGCGGCGGCGATAAGCCTGCCCCGGGTGACTACCAGCGCCTGATGGAGCAGATTGAAGATCGTCCCGACGGGCATATTGTCCAGACCATGATGCTGCGTTCGCTGAGTCAGGCGGTCTACAGTCCCGAGAATGAAGGGCACTTCGGCCTGGCTTATCCGGCGTATGCGCACTTTACCTCGCCGATTCGCCGTTACCCCGATCTGCTGGTGCATCGCGCCATCCGTTCCATGATCCGTTCCGGTTCCAAGGGCGGGCTGGTCAAGCGTGTGCTGCAGAGTGTGGCGGGCGACCGTGCCGCCAGCTCGGTGACGCGGGTGAAGGGCGCGCAGACTCAAGCGCCGGAACAGAACTACCCCTACGATATGGCGCGTATGCTGGTGCTGGGTGAGCAATGCTCGATGGCCGAGCGCCGGGCCGATGAAGCGACGCGCGATGTCACCGCCTGGCTCAAATGCGAATATATGCAGGACTGTATCGGCCAGGAACTGGACGGCGTGGTGAACGCGGTGACCGGCTTCGGTTTGTTTGTCGAGCTGACGGACATTTTTGTCGAGGGCCTGGTGCATGTCACGGCACTGCCGAGCGATTACTACCACTTTGATGCCGGCAAGCAGCGCCTGACCGGCGAGCGTACCCGCGAGTCCTATCGGTTGGGTGACCGGGTTCTGGTACGGGTGGTGCGCGTTGATCTGGATGAGCGCAAGATCGATTTTGAACTTATCGAAAAGCAGGGGCGCAAGCGCGGCGGAGCAAAGAAGTCGGCCTCTGTCCGTGAGCAGCTTAAAGACGGTAAAGTGACGGGCGCTGACAAGCCTAAAGGTAAGGGTAAAGGCAAAGGCAAGAGCAAAGAGGCGAAAATTAACGCCCTCAAGGATGCCGGGCCGGCGACGAAACCCGAGTCAACCGAGGGCGAGAAGCCGGCCAAGCGGCGTCGCCGCCGTCGTTGAGGCCGGATAACTGATCGGGGTTCTGGTTAGAAACCCGGGGTGGTCTTTGCGGGCTGCCCCGGGTTTTTTTATCTGTGCGGCTTGCTCAGTTCGGCTGGTAACGGATCAGTGCCGCATCCAGAGAGACACCCACATACAGCGTACACCACAGCAATGCGGCGCCGAGCAGCCACCGCCAGGGCAGCGGTCTTGAGCGCTCCCGGTCCCGGGGGCTGTAGCTGATGCGGCAGGCCGCCGTGATGGCAAGGCCTAGCAAGACGCCTGCCATCACATCGCTGAACCAATGGACACCCAGATAAAGCCGTGACAGCCCCAGTAAAGAGACCGGTAGCGCCGCGAGTGCGTAGATGCGCCAGCGCTTGTGATAGTCGATCTGCTGGGCGATAAACGCTGCCAGGAGGGTGAAGAACAGGCTGCCGGCACTGCTGTGCGCACTGGGGAAGGCAAAGCTGGCGGGGAACGCGCTGGTATCGGCGGGGCGGGGGATCTCGAGGCTGAATTTTAGCAACTGGCTGAGCAGGAGCGTTACGATGGCGGCCGCTATCCAGTGGGTCGCTCCGGCGCGGTCGCCGCTGTACCACAGGCCTGCGCTGGCGATCAGGCTCAATCCCAGCAGACAGGTTCCGTCACCCAGTAGCGTCAAACCCACCGCCCAGGGGTGGCCGTCTGCGCTGCGCCATTGGGCAAAGAGCAGGTTCACGCCCTGGTCGATTGGCGTAAGCAGCTCGCTGTTGAGCCGAATCAGCGTCAGCAGCGTAAGGGCGATCAGGCTGGCACTGAGCAACAGGGCAAACGCGAGTGGCTGTTCACCGCTGCGCGGGCTCTGCAGGTGCTGCCAGGAGAGTCTGCTGGACCAGCGCCGATAGGTTTCGCCGTGGGGGTGCAGCCCCGCATGCACGAGATGCATCCCGCCCAGACCCAGCATGATAGCTGCCAGTAGCAGGAGGTTAAGCCATTCCTGCTGTACCGGATAGGGCAGCGCTGTTTGGCTGGCCTGGCCGATCAGATAGCCGGGGATAATGTATACCGGTGCCCAGAAGGTCGATGACAGCAGGCTGACCGGGATAAATCGCCGGGGCGGCATCTCCAGCATACCGGCAACAAAGGGGATCACAGCGCGCAGCGGTCCGACGAAGCGACCAACTACCACGCTGGGGATGCCGTAGCGGCGGATAAAATCCTCCCCTCGCTGTATTAGCCCGGGGTGTTGGCGGAACGGCCAGTGCCGGAGCGCAACGGGGTGGGCGTGACGACCTAAAAAAAAGCTGATCAGGTCACCCGCCGCCGCACCCGTACCGGCGGCCATCAGGCAGGGAATCAGCGCCAGGTCGAGATTGCCGGCCAGGGCTGTTGCGACATACAGTACGGCAATACCGGGCAGTAGCATGCCGATCATGGCCAGCGATTCGACGAATGCGGTGATGCCGATGGTCAGCACGATCCATTCCGGATGTTGGCCCAGCCACAGGCTGAGTGCGTCAATACTGTCGGTCATTTGAAGGCGGTCATACGGTTAAAGATGCTCCCAGTGGCGCTAACGGGTAGAATAGCCAACCTTTAAGGTTGCAGGAACGTCGTTAAGAGTTGCCTAAACGATATCATACGATGATCACTGTAACGGTATTTGAGCACTCAGGCAGGTAAGGCGCGTGAAGGAAATCATTCTGATCACCATCTCCGGTGAAGACAAGCCCGGGGTTACATCGACAATCACCGAAATACTGGCGCGTTACCGGGTCAATATTCTTGATATTGGTCAGGCTGTTATCCATGACAACCTGTCACTGGGGTTGCTGGTCGAGATTCCGAAAGAGGCGGAAGCCTCGCCCGTACTCAGTGATATCCTGTTTCGCATGCATGAGCTGGGTATGACCACCAAGTTCGATCCGGTGAGCATGAGCGATTACCAGCGTTGGGTTGAGGGGCAAGGCAAGGCCCGGCATATCATCACCCTGCTCGCCCGGCGTATCACCGCAGGTCATATTGCAAAAGTGACCCGGATTGCGGCGCAGAACGGCTTGAATATCGACAACATCAGCCGGCTATCCGGTCGGGTTCACCTCGACGAGGGCGACAGCCGGACCAAAGCCTGCGTTGAATTTTCCGTGCGTGGTAACCCCAGTGAAAGCCTGCGAGCCGAGTTTATGGGCGCGGCGAGCGAACTGGATGTGGATATCGCCTTCCAGAAAGACGATATATTCCGTCGTAACCGCCGCCTGGTGGTGTTTGATATGGACTCGACCCTGATCGAAGCGGAAGTGATCGATGAGCTGGCCAAGGAGGCGGGTGTGGGCGATCAGGTCTCGGCGATCACCGAAGAGGCGATGCAGGGCAAGATCGACTTTACCGAAAGTTTCCAGCGCCGGGTTGCGCTGTTAAAAGGGCTGGATGAGTCGGTACTGGCGAAAGTCGCCGAGCGCTTACCGCTGACCGAAGGTGCCGAGGAGCTGGTATCGAAGTTAAAGGCTCTCGGCTTCAAAACCGCGATCCTGTCCGGTGGTTTTAACTACTTTGGAGAGCACCTGAAGCAAAAGCTGGGCTTTGATTATGTGTACGCTAACGAGCTTGAAATTGAAAACGGTCAGGTCACCGGGCGGGTAACCGGCGTGGTGGTCGATGGCAAGCGCAAAGCGGAGCTGTTGCGTGAGATCGCCGCGCGCGAAGGCGTACGCCTGGAGCAGACCATCGCGGTGGGCGACGGCGCCAACGATCTGCCGATGCTGAGTATCGCCGGACTGGGCATCGCTTTCCGTGCCAAGCCGCTGGTCCGCCAGAGTGCCAAACAGGCCATCTCGACCCTGGGGCTGGACGGTATTCTGTACCTGATCGGCTTTCGCGACCGGGATGCGGTAGAGCATCTGTA
>JBFGYY010000170.1:0-6397 GCA_041587095.1 Motiliproteus sp.
CAGCATGCCGTCGCGGTTGACCACCGGACGCGGTTTGGCGAGGTAAAGAGGTACAATCGGGATACTTTCCAGGTGGATGTACTGCCAGATATCCAGTTCGGTCCAGTTTGACAGCGGGAAGACGCGGATACTCTCGCCCTGATCGACCCGGGCGTTATACAGATTCCAAAGCTCGGGACGCTGGCTCTTCGGGTCCCAGCGATGGTTTTTGTCACGGAACGAATAGACACGCTCCTTGGCGCGGGACTTCTCTTCATCGCGGCGAGCACCGCCAAAGGCCGCATCAAATTTGTACTTGTTCAGCGCCTGCTTCAGGCCGGCGGTTTTCATAATGTCGGTGTGCTTTTTGCTGCCGTGGACAAAGGGGCTGATCCCCATGTCGACGCCTTCCTGGTTGATATGCACGATCAGGTCCATGCCGGCTTCTTCCGCCATCTTGTCACGGAACTCGATCATTTCACGGAATTTCCATGTGGTGTCCACGTGCATCAGCGGGAAAGGGGGCTTGCCGGGAAAGAAGGCTTTGCGGGTCAGGTGCAGCATCACGGCAGAGTCTTTGCCGACGGAGTAGAGCATGACGGGGCGTCCGAACTCGGCGGCAACTTCCCGGATGATGTGGATGCTTTCAGCTTCCAGCTGTTTCAGATGGGTCAAGCGTTTTTCTGACAATGGGTTCATGGTTTGACTCTGATCCGTAGTGATGCCGTAGGCGAAATCGACGCCATGTTGAAGTTGGCTATGTTAAAGGCTGCGCTATAAAATAAAAAAGAATGAATTTGAATTCTTTTATTACTTTTTAGAATAACAAGGCAAAGAGTTGTTTGCTTGTTCTTATAATAAAATGATATCTATAAATTCCTAATTATTCTTTTGAGTTATAAAGAGGCCTGCTTACAATAACGCTGCATTAAAGTTGCGCCGGATTTTATCCTAGTTGCTGCAGTTGCGTAAGGTGCGCAAAGAAGGATAGTCGTGGCGGTTAGGTAAAGAGTTGCTGCATAAGGCTTTGGGGCCGGGCCCCTGAGCGACAACAGACAGATACACAAATACGGACAGATTCATGGAATTAGCGTACATTGCAGCGGGTCTGGTGGTAGGGCTGATAGTCGGACTTACCGGCATTGGCGGTGGTGCGTTGATGACCCCCATCCTGATCGTTGGCTTCGGCATAAATCCTGCGGTGGCGGTAAGTACCGACCTGATGTACGCGGCGATCACCAAGGCGGGCGGCATCTATGCCTATCTGCGGAAGAAGTTGGTCAACTGGCCGGTGGTTATCGCGCTCCTCAGCGGTAGTTTGCCCGGCTCGCTACTGACCCTCTGGTGGCTCAGTGGCGTTGAAATGCAGGAAACCGTTGAGCACCTGATGAATATGACTCTGGGTGTCAGCCTGGTTCTGACCTCATTTGCGGTCTTCTTTCGCACGCGTATTCGTCAGGCGGTGCTGAGTGTTGAGCACACGGGGCTGAAAAAACTGGTTCGGCGCTGGCGGATGCCCGTGACGACGGTGACGGGCTTTGTGCTGGGCTGCCTGGTGACCCTCTCGTCCGTTGGTGCGGGAGCATTGGGCACAGCGTTGCTGATAGTGCTTTTTCCACACATGACCATGCCGATGATCGTGGCAACGGATCTGGTGCATGCGGTCGTTTTGACCGGTGTTGCGGGAGTCGGGCACTGGCAGTTGGGCTTTCTGGATTTTTCACTGCTGGTCTATCTCCTGATAGGATCACTGCCCGGCGTATTTCTGGGTAGTCATATGGGGGTGCGGCTGTCGGCGAATATCATGCAGCCTATTATGGGCAGCTTGCTGTTGTTTATCGGCTTGCGCTTCGTGTTGGCAGGCTAAAGGATTTCGGGTTGGACGGCCTGTGCCGTCACTATTTAGTAATGCGCGACATGGCGTTGCGCGGCTTTGTTAAAGGTAGAGATCGATGTATCAGTACACCGAGCAGGACCAGAAGCTGATCGAACAGCGGGTTGAACAGTTCCGCGATCAGACCGGTCGCTTCCTGGCCGGGGAGATTCCCGATGAGGAGTACCGTGTGCTGCGTTTGCAGAACGGACTCTATATTCAGCGTCACGCACCGATGCTGCGTGTGGCAATCAACTACGGGTTGCTGTCTTCGGAGCAGCTGCGCGCACTGGCAGAAGTGTCGCGTAAGTACGACAAAAATTACGCACACTTCACCACCCGGCAAAACGTGCAGTTCAACTGGCCGGCGCTGGAGCAGGTGCCGGACATTCTTGCGGATCTGGCCAAAGTTCAGATGCACGCGATTCAGACCAGCGGCAGCTGTATTCGCAGTGTCAGCTCGGATCATCTGGCAGGTGTGGTTGCCGACGAAATTGAAGACCCGCGCCCCTGGGCCGAGATTATTCGTCAATGGGCCGCATTGCACCCGGAGTTCGCTTATCTGCCACGTAAGTTCAAGATCGCGGTTACCGCCTCCGGTCAGGACCGTGCCGCAACGCAGGTGCATGATATCGGCGTTCATCTGGTGAAAAATGCTGCCGGTGACGTGGGCTTTGAGGTGCTGGTGGGTGGCGGCTTAGGGCGCACGCCGATGATCGGCAGCCGTATTCGTGAGTTTTTACCTCAACAGGATCTGCTTTCTTACCTGGAAGCGATATTGCGCGTTTATAACCTGTTGGGACGACGTGACAACAAGTACAAGGCCCGGATCAAGATTCTGGTTGCCAGCATGGGTGCCGATGCGTTCCGTGACAAGGTCGAGGCCGAGTGGCAAGCGATCCGCGAATCCGATCTGCGCCTGCCGCAAGCCGAGATTGATCGGGTCAAAGCTTTCTTCCCGCAACCTGCCTACGACAATGCCGCGGCAGGTGATACCACCTACGCTGAAAAGCTTGCGGGCGAGCGTGATTTTTCTGTGTGGATCGAGCGTAATACCGTTGCGCATAAAATCCCCGGTTACCGCGCCGTGACGCTGGCGATCAAAGACTATCTCAAGGCGCCCGGCGATCTGACCGATGTGCAGATGGATGCTGTCGCGGATCTGGCCGATCGTTACAATTTCGGCGAAATTCGTACCACGCATATCCAGAATATGGTCTTTGCCCATATCCATCAGGCCGATCTTTACCCGTTATGGCAAGCGCTGACCGAACTGGGGCTGGCGCGGCCGGTCGTGGGAACCATTAACGATATGATCTGCTGCCCGGGGCTGGATTTCTGCAGCCTTGCCAACGCGGAAACCCTCGGCGTGGCCGCCAAGGTTCAGGAGCATTTCAACGACCTGGATTATCTCTACGATCTGGGTGAGATCGAGCTCAAGATGTCCGGTTGTATCAATGCCTGTGCTCACCATCATGTGGGGCATATCGGTATATTGGGTGTGGATAAAAAAGGCGAGTCATACTACCAGCTGACCTTGGGTGGCTCCGCCGCTGAAGATGCCTCGCTGGGCAAGGTGCTGGGTAAATCTATTCCAAAAGAAGACGTCCCGGCAGCCTTGGAAAAAGTCCTTGCTACCTATGTAGAACAGCGCACCGAAGGTGAACGCTTTATCGAAACCGTGCGCCGTGTCGGTCTGGCCCCCTTTAAGGAGAAAGTTTATGCCTCTGCTCATTAACCAACAGCTGGTCGATCAGGACAGTTGGCAGCGGGCTGACGAGGCCGCGGATTTTTCTTCAGCGTCGGTGCCGGCTCAGGCGGACCTGCTGGTCAGTTGGGAGCAATGGCAGAGCGCCCGTGAGGTGCTGCTGGCACGTGGCGGACGTCTGGGGGTTCAGATCCCTAATGATCTGGACCTTTCCGAGCTGGCCGCTGATCTGCCGAGCCTGGCATTGGTCGCGATCGATTTCCCCAGTTTTGGCGATGGTCGCGCCTTCAGTCTGGCGCGTCTTCTTCGCCAACGCTACGGTTTCAGCGGTCAGGTGCGGGCGACCGGCGATGTGACCTGGGACCGCCTGCGCTTTATGCAGCGTTGTGGTTTCGATGCCATGGAAATTGCTGAAGAGCGTTTTTCGCCGGAGATGGCCAAGGCGTTTACAGAGATTTCTGTTAATTATCAGGGCGCGGCGGACGGTATCGCTCCGCTGTATCAGCACTGAGTCCTGCTGGTCGCTGCCGTTGAAGCGTGACTGGTAGTCGACTCATGTCGGCTGTATGGATAAGTAAGAAGGAGTGATGCGTGAGCCAAGAACTAGCCAATGATCTGCAAGCCAAGGTCGACCATTCTGTCGCGGTGTTACGGGATGCGCTGGCACAGTACGGTACGGTGACTTTCGCCAACAGCCTGGGTGCCGAAGATGTGGTGATCACCGATTTGATCTGTCGGGAGGTGCCGGGTATCGGTATTTTTAGTCTGGATACCGGCCGGTTGCCCGAAGAAACCCTCAATCTGCTGGCGCAGATCGAACAACGCTACTCTCGAAAAGTCGATGTCTACTACCCCGACGCTGCGTCGCTGGAAGCGTTTGTGCGCAGCAACGGAATCAATGCGTTTTACGAGAGTCAGGCGTTGCGCAAAGGCTGCTGTCATGTCCGCAAAGTCGAACCGCTCAAGCGGGCCTTGTCCGGCCATAAAGCCTGGGTGACGGGGATTCGGCGCGAGCAGTCGGTGACCCGGGATGCCGTAGCCGACAGCGAATGGGATGAAGGTAACCAGCTGCAGAAGATCAACCCGCTTGCAGACTGGAGCGAGAAAGAGGTCTGGGCTTATATCAAGGCCTTGGAGCTGCCCTACAATGCGTTGCACGACCGGCACTATCCGAGCATCGGTTGCGCTCCCTGCACCCGGGCTATCTCGGCAGGTGAGGATGTCCGTGCGGGTCGCTGGTGGTGGGAGAATCCGGAGACCAAAGAGTGTGGCTTGCACGCCGCATCTTCGCTGATTCGTCCTTCCTGATAGCGTTGATGGATGGTGTCGATAAAACCAGCCTGTTCAGTGAAGTGCGATAACCTGGTGGATGGGCGGTTGTAAATCTTAAAAGGGTGACGTGAGTCGCCCTTTTTTATGTTTGGCTGCGGGAGACGGTATCACGTTGGCTTGTTTGCATATACTTATCTACTTATGAGTCCCGCACGGGCTAGCCGTGCAAAAGGGCGGATCTTTTCGACTGGCATGAGGCTGTATTGTGGAATACTTACCGCTTTTTTTTGATATGAAAAATAAAGCCTGCTTGCTGGTAGGCGGAGGGGCTGTGGCGCTGCGCAAGGCGACGCTGCTGTGCCGTGCCGGCGCTGCGGTGACGGTCATTGCGCCCGATGTATGCGATGCGCTGCGGGCGCTTGTCAGTGAGCGCGGTACGGTTATTATCGGCGCTTATCAAGCGGACCTGCTGGCCGAGAAAGTGCTGGTCGTCGCTGCGACCAATGACAATGCCGTCAACCTGCGGGTGCATGAGGATGCGGTGGCGTTGGGACTGCCGGTGAATGTGGTGGATAGCCCTGAGCTTTGCATGTTCATATTCCCTTCGATTGTCGATCGTTCACCTATCATGGTGGCGGTATCCAGTGGTGGTCAGTCGCCGGTCCTGGCTCGTCTGTTGCGGGCGAAGCTGGAAACCCTGATCCCCCCCTATTACAGCCGGCTCGGTCAACTGGTGGGGCGTTACCGTAATCGCGTGAAAGCTGAGCTGTCCAGTGCCCGGCGCCGGGACTTTTGGGAGCGAGTGTTGCAAGGCGCCGTTGCTGACCGCGTGGTGTCGGGGCGCGATGCCGATGCAGAACAGTTGCTTGAGGCGATGCTGGCGGGTGAGAAGGACGCGGCCGCGCCGGTGGGCGAGGTTTATCTGGTCGGCGCAGGTCCGGGCGATCCGGAGCTGCTGACTTTCAAGGCGTTGCGCTTAATGCAGCAGGCGGACGTGGTGTTGTATGACCGGTTAGTCTCGCCGCGAATTCTCGATCTGGTGCGCCGTGATGCCGAACGGATCTATGTCGGCAAGGAGCGTGCGAACCACGCCGTGCCGCAGGAAGGGATCAATGCGCTACTGGTCAAGCTGGCCAAGGAAGGACATCGGGTGCTGCGCCTGAAAGGCGGTGATCCGTTTATCTTTGGTCGTGGTGGTGAGGAGCTGGAGCCGCTGGCTGAGCAGGGCATACCCTTCCAGGTGGTTCCGGGGATTACAGCGGCATCGGCCTGCGCTACGGCGGCAGGCATTCCGCTGACGCATCGCGATTATGCCCAGTCGGTTAAATTTGTCACTGGCCAGCAAAAAAACCGGACGTCGGATCTGAACTGGTCAGAACTGATTCCAAACAATCAGACCGTGGTGTTCTATATGGGCTTGCATCGACTTGCGCATATTTGCAGCCAGTTGATTGCACACGGAAAATCGCCGGACACGCTGATCGCATTGGTCCAGGAAGGGGGAACTGAGAATCAGAAAGTGGTCACCGGCACACTGGCGACGATCGAGGCGATCCTAGTTAAGG
>JBFGYY010000171.1:0-6397 GCA_041587095.1 Motiliproteus sp.
ATGCCCGCGCCAGGCCGGATCGCGGTAGAAGAACAAGCGCGAGCTGCCGGGCTGGCCGTACGGGACACACAGACGGGGTGCCGTGCGCTGTGTGTTGTCTAAGCTCTGTGTTTTATTCAGCGCTGAATTTTATTGGAACTAGAGGTGCTCAGTGATCTGGAGTGGAAGCGTGCAGTGGTAACTTATTGGTTGGTTCTGGCAGGCGTGGCGATTATTGCGCTGGCTGCGCTGATTATCTCGCTGACTTTGTATCGGCGAGTAGCTGCGCACGAGTTACGCTACAGCGCGCTGGTGAATGTTATCCGTAATGAAATTCGGGTCATGAACAGCGGCTCTATCGGGGTCGGACGCCGGCTGCGCCAGGTCGAGTCGCGCTTGCATATTACCGTAGAAAAACAGCAGGAACTCGAGAATCGGGATCCGGGTGCGCTGGCCTATAACCAGGCGGCAAAGCTCATGGAAATGGGAGCCGATGTTGACGACCTGGTTACTTCATGCGGTATTGCCCGTCCCGAAGCTGAGCTGATGGCGTTGCTGCACCGTGAAATAAAAACAGACCCCTCTCTGGAACTGCGCCGTTGAGCACGCTGGCTTAGCGTCGCTTGGTTAAGTCGGGCACCGGGGCGCTGTTGACGGGTTTCACCTCGCTGCTTAGTCCAAACACTTCTTCGCGTGTTAATTCCGCCTCCTTCTCCGGGCGAAGGCTGTAGGCGAAGGCGATGACTTCGGCGATAGCCCGATACAGTGCTTCGGGGATTTCCTGTCCCAATTCTAACTGAGCCAATGTTTCTACCAGGACCGGATCTTCATGGATCAGAACCCCGTTCTCTTTCGCGATGCGTATAATCTCCTCTGCCAGCAAGCCCTGTCCCGTTGCTGATACAAACGGGGCGCTTTCCTGGTCGTAAGTCAGCGCTACTGCCGTGGGCAGGGGGGATTTGCTCATGTCAGGTCCTGATATCGATGAGTTTGTCGTTGGACGAGGTGGCTTTGCGCTCGGGCGGCGCCTGAACGCGAACCCCCAGCGTGACGACGTCCAAGCCCTGTTCGTCAAGATTGGCGTGCAGACGCGGTAGTTCTGGTCCGATCAAGGTGCGTATACGCTCTTCACCCGTCCAGATAACGCTGACGGCCTGATCATCCAGCAGCAGATCTGCGCCCATGGGGGGGAGGTCTTCCATATCGAAGCGCAGACGCACATGCCAGCGGGATACCGGCGCCTCCTGATCTGTCTCGGCCGGATCGGGTTGCTCGTTTATCTGTAGCTGAATATTCTCATGGCGCCCCTGCCAGACAACGGGGATATCGACGGCGAGCTGGCGGCTGCTTACATCCGTGGATTCTGCGCTGGGCAGGCTCGATAGCTGGTTTATGACCACCCGGCTGATCGCTTGCTGACCGACGTGTTGTAATCGATCGGCCACAGACGCGGATATTTCGCGGCCAGCCGTTGCGGTCGCTTGCGTGCTGGCTGGCGCGGCTGACGGGTTGGCACGGCTTGACGATTCGCCGATGGCCTGGCCGAATCGGGTCAGCAGCGCTTTCAGATCCTGTTGCAGATGCTGGGTATTGCCTCGCGCTAGCTGGCTTTCCATCAGGGTGCCGCCGGTTTGTAATTGCTGGCGGACCTGATCAGCGCTGGTTTGCTGAGGATTATTCAGTGCTTTGCCCAGCAACTGTTCGACCAGGTTCTGCAGTGCTGCGGTCTGGCGAGGTAGCTGTCCGCTGCGCAGGTTGTCAGCTAGTTGGTTGAGTAACTGCGCCGCCGGCTGCTGTTGAGGCAGGTGGTTTTTCAATGCCTGGGTTACCGCCTGGCTCGCGGGGGACGGCAGACTCAGGGTCAGTTGACCCGCCGCATCACGGCGCAGCGTCAAGCTGGTGCCTTCAGGAATGGTGCGGGGGCTCATAACCTGAATTTCACGTCCGGCCATTTCACGCCCCTGCAATGCAAGCGTCACCCGGAAAGGGCCGGTCTCGGCTCTGCCTGTATTGAGGCTGGCGTTCGTAGGGGGCGCTGGCGTGTTAGCCGGCGTGGATGGGGCCGGTGGAGCGGAAGCGCTCTCGGCCCGGACCTGAATGACCCGGGCTTGTATCTGTGAGCCGTTGCGGGCTAAGTTTTGTGTTTGAGGGTTTTCCACGCTGACCGAGGGCGTCCCAGGAGGTGTTTGAGCGGTTGCACGCGTTGCTGCGGTATTCGGCACCGGGCTGGTTCCGGGCCCGCTGGCTCTTGCTTGCGTGCCGGCCAAGGCTGTGCCCGTGTTCGCTGCAAACGTCGCCGTTGTGCCTCCCTGAGAAGTATTCGGCGGGTGCGCGGATTTACCCGTCGGCAGCGGTATCAGATCCAGAGCTAGCCGAGAACCGCTTTCCCGCGTGATTTGAATCTCGTTTCCAGGCGTCAGTGGTTTGGCCGTAAGGATCTCTATTAAGCGGCCTTCTACCTGAATACGGGCGACAAAAGCCTGGCCGCCCGCCGCGGCGCCTGCCTGTGTCCCTGCTGCCGTTGCGCCTGTTGCGGCAGGGCTTCCCGCACGGCTCTGGTTTTGGCCGGAGGGCGTCACGTCAAGCACTTTGGCTGTCAGTGACTCACCGATACGAAGCAGATTCTGCAGTCGGTCAGCACCGCTGGTGATCTCGCTGCGGGTTGTTGCCAGACGGCTGCTGTTGAGTGGATCAACCAATCAGTAGGTCTCCATCGCCGGGTTTGAACACAAGATTGCGTCCGGCCCTGCCCTTGATAAGGATTATTCGTATATAATGCGCTGATTTTATTTAGAGCGAAAGTCGCTTACCCACTGCACCAATCAGCAAAGGATGATCAGGGTTTGTCAGCGCCGTTAATCGAGGTCAGGGATCTTTATTGTGAACGGGATGAGCGCATCCTGTTTGAAGGACTTAATTTCAGTGTCAATGCCGGTGAGGTATGGCAGGTTGAAGGGCCGAATGGAAGCGGTAAAACGACGTTGTTGCGGATACTCAGCAGTTTATCGCGTGCGTTCGAGGGAGAGATCTTCTGGCGTGGCGAATCTATCGACAGAGTCCGGGATGATTTCATGTCCTCGCTGCTCTATTTCGGTCATCTCCCGGGTATTAAGGCGACCCTCACTCCCCAGGAAAATTTACGCTGGTACAGCGCCGTCCACCCGATGACCCGCCATGAGGGCATCGATGAGGCGCTGCACAAAGTGGGGTTGCTCGGTTACGAAGATGTTCCCTGTCACGCCTTATCGGCGGGTCAAAAGCGTCGGGTAAGTCTGGCCAGACTCTATCTCAGTGATGCGCCGCTGTGGATTCTTGATGAACCCTTTACCGCCATCGACAAGCGTGGTGTCGCAGAAAAAGAGGCGCTGATCGCCGCACATGCAGCCAAGGGTGGCACGGTTATTCTCACCACGCACCATGAATTAGGTATACAGGACAATCTGCGTAAAGTTGTTCTTGGTGGCGCCAAGGAACTCACAGGAGGTAGATTTGACTAAGGATTCGGTGGTTCAGGGGAACGTGCCGCAGGATAATTGTGCCGATTTGTCTTTGACGCGGGTGTTTTTAATCGCACTGCGCCGGGATCTGCTACTGGCCTATCGTCGCCGTAGTGATCTGGTCAATCCGCTGGTGTTCTTTATCATGGTGGCGACGTTGTTCCCGTTGGGGGTCAGCCCGGAGCCTGTGTTCCTCTCTGAAGTGGCGGCGGGTGTCGTCTGGGTGGCGGCGCTGTTGGCGACATTGCTCTCTATGGACAGTCTGTTTCGCAGCGATTTTGACGATGGCACACTGGAGCAGTTATTGGTCAGCCCGCAACCGATGGCACTCTTGGTGGTGGCCAAGGTGTGCAGCCACTGGTTAATCAGCGGGTTTCCGCTCACGGTGCTGGCGCCATTGCTTGGCGTGATGTTGTTTTTACCCAGTGAAGGGATGACGGCGCTGGTTCTTAGTCTGCTGCTGGGTACGCCCACGCTTAGTCTGATAGGAGCCATTGGTGCAGGCCTGACAGTGGGGTTGCGTAAGGGCGGGGTGTTGATCACGGTGTTGGTGATGCCGCTTTATATTCCGGTACTGATTTTTGGTACCGGCGCCGTACAGGCCGCCGTGGCTGGCTTGCCTATCGGTGGTTACCTGGCGATTCTTGGCGCGATTTTAGCGCTGGGCTTTGTTTTGGCGCCGCTGGCTATCGCCGCGGCACTTCGTATCAGTGTAAGTAACTAGCAGGCAGGATAATGGCAAAAAGTTGGAAAATGCCCAAATGGTTCTATCAGCTCGGGTCTCCCCGCTGGTTTTACGATATCTCCGGGCGGTTGTTGCCGTGGTTTTCAGTTGTAGCGGGAGTGCTGCTCATCGTCGGTGCGGTATGGGGGCTGGCATTTGCGCCGGCTGATTACCAGCAGGGCAATAGTTTTCGTATTATTTATATACATGTCCCTTCAGCCGTTTTAGCCCAGTCCTGCTATATGCTGATGGCTTTGGCCGGGGCGATCAATCTGATCTGGAAGATGAAAGTGGCGGATATGGTGGCGACCTGCTGTGCCCCCATCGGTATCTCTCTGGCGATTCTGGCGCTGGCAACCGGCGCCATCTGGGGTAAGCCGACCTGGGGGGCCTGGTGGGTATGGGATGCGCGTCTGACATCCATGCTGATTCTGTTATTCCTGTTTATCGGTGTTTATGCGCTGCATTCGGCGATCGAAGATGAAGTGACTGCCGGTAAAGCGGCGGCGGTCCTGTCCCTGGTGGGGCTGGTCAACATTCCGATCATTAAGTATTCGGTAGAATGGTGGAACACATTGCATCAGGCATCTACGTTCAAAGTGACCGAAAAGCCCGCCATGCCACCGGAGATGTACCTGCCATTAATTTTTATGGTTGTGGGTTTTTATTGCTTTTTTGCCGTCACGTTAATGATGCGCACCCGGGCCGAAGTGCTGCGCCGGGAAAAACGTGCCGGGTGGGTACGCGAACTGGTGGAGGCTAATTAATATGCATTTTTCTTCATTTGCAGAGTTTGTCGCCATGGATGGTCACGGCCCTTACGTCTGGGCCTGCTATGCGATCGCTTTGACGGTTATCCTGTTTAATCTGATCAGCCCTATCATGAAACGGCGTCATTTTTTCGCCGAGCAGGGACGGATTTTGCGCCGTGAACGTCAGCAGAAACAGCAACAACAGCATTAGGCGGTTAATAGAATGAAATTACGTAGCTTTGTGGCGACGATCTGCCTGATCGTCGCGGGTAGCGTGAGTGCTGCCATTGATACTTATGAGTTCAAAGATGATGAGAGCCGTGAGCGCTTTCAGTCTTTGACCCAGGAGTTGCGCTGTCCTAAGTGTCAGAACCAGAATCTGGCCGATTCGGGTTCACCGATCGCACTGGACTTACGGCGTGAAGTTTATCGGATGGTGGACGAGGGACAGTCGAACGATAGTATCGTCGACTTTATGGTCGCTCGCTATGGTGAATTCGTGCTGTATCGCCCGCGCGTGAGTTCAGCAACCAATGTACTTTGGTATGGCCCCATTGTGATGCTGGGTTTGGGGGCTGTGGTCGTCTTGCTGTTGGTGCGTCGGCGTAAGTCATCTCGCCCGACGCCGACAGCCAAGCCCGATGACAAAGCGGCTGAAGAGCGCCTGAAGAAGATGCTCGCTGATGACGAGAAATCGTCCTGAGCGCAGTAACGATTTCAGCGTGATTTCTGTTCTACAATGGTTGAAACACTACGGGTGCAGCAAGTGAAGGTCGGTATATGATTCTACGTGACTGGCTGATTATAGCCGGAGCCGTCATTCTGTTTATCATCGTTCTGGATGGTTTGCGTCGAATGCGTAACCGGGGGCAGTTGCGCCTGGATATCGATGCCGAATTGATTGTGCCCGAAGTCGAAGACTGTAACGGTGAGCTGCCCAATGGTGGCGCGCGTCTGGCGAAAGTACAGCAATCGGATGCGGGGATGGGGCGTGGCGCCGAACCGGTCTCGGGCCCTGAGCCGCGTAAGGGTGTTAGGGCTGGCTCGGCTAATGCTGTTGAGCCGCAGGCTGAAGGGGCTGAGGTCGACCTGCTACTGGACCAGGAACTTAAAGGTGTTGGTCAGGGCGCCGATCGCTGGTTGTCACCGCAGGAGCCCGAAGACGGCGCTGCTGATGCGGCGTTATTCCCGGATGAGCGTCCCGGACGCGATTCAGCCAAACAACCTGCGTCGTTTGAGGCCGACTCTGTCGATGACGCGGTTGTCAGCGAGCAGCTCAAGTCGCGGGATACTGAGCTGGAATACAGCCGCCGATCTGAGGAGGCTGACGACGCCGATGCTGGCTTGAGTGGTAAACGTGACTTGCGGGATGATCAGCAGTTGGTTGACCAGTTTAGCGAAACCTGGCAAGCAGAGATGCATGACGCGGCAGCAGAGCGGCCCAC
>JBFGYY010000172.1:0-6374 GCA_041587095.1 Motiliproteus sp.
CTGTAGCCTGTAGCCTGTAGCTTTAAAGCCTATTCCCACTCCAGTGAACGCACCAAATCCTTGAAGCATTCACGGTTAGTATCATTCAGATCCATCAGCACGCGATGCGCATCCAGCACCCGGCTGCGCACCTGCTCTTCGGATTCCTGCATAACATCGAGTTCCTCAAGCTGCTGAGGACTATCGACCGCTTCGCGGATCAGGAAGAACACCTTATCAAAACCCATGCTAAGCAGAATTCGACTGATATCGTCATTGGTGGATACGATCGTGGGACGAAGGTGATGATGCTGCTTTAACTTGACCGAAATTTTTGCCAGCAAGCCCAGAGACGTGCTGTCAATACCTTCGGTTTCCGTTAAATCAATAATAACCGTCTTAAAATCTTCTGTATCAAGCATATGCTCGAGAAAATGATCCAGCGTGGTGCACAACGTCAGTCGTACATCCCCAATGAACTTCAGGACGTAATGCCCCTCTTTCTCGGCAACTAAAATCTTTCCGCTTTGCATTATCAGACAACTCAGAACATATCAGCTAAAACAAGCACCAACGATGCCTATGCCAAAACCGGTTAAACGACCCGTGAAACACTCAATGCAGCAATATCATCGGGCGCATCTTCAACCCGATCAACCCCTAGCGCAACCGCCAGATCATTAAGGTCATCATAGCCCCGCGCCGCCACATCAAGCAACATTTGTTCCTTCTCTTTCAGACTCGGCAGATCCAGAACCTCTAGAATTCCGTCGGAGAACAGGGTCAAGGTAAAGTTATCATCCAGTTCGACGATCCGGCCGTCAAACTGCGCATCATCAAACAGCCCCACCGGCATGCCCGTACCAGCCAGGAACTCGGCCTTTCCATTCTGCTGCAGGATCGGCATCGGATAATGCCCGCCGACACCGTATTGTAATGTATTCTCGATACGATCCAGCAGGCCGATAAAAATCGTCAGATGCTTACCCAGACCCGTTTCGAGTAACTCTTTATTGATTCTCACCAGCACATCGGTCGGCGACAGAATATGAAAACTACTGCCGCGATTATAATTGCGCAACAGTCGATTCGTCATATTTTTCAATAACACAGTAACAAATGCCGAGGACGCACCATGACCGGAGATATCAGCGAGGTAAAACATGGTCAGAGAGTCGGAAATACGGAAAAAATCGATAAAGTCACCGCTTAAAAACAGCGACGGCGCTATCTGGTACTCAAAGCGATAATCGTTAATGACCATCTCTTTGGGCGGTAACATTTTTCGCTGAACATGGCGCCCGGCTTGCTGATCCTCTTTAAGCAAACCTAAGCTCTGCTCCAGCTCACGCCGGTAATAGGCGTTATCCAGAATAACTTTAGCCCGCGCAACATGCCGCTTAAGGGATTTACCCAACGCCAAACGGTCCTGAATCGGCAGGGTAAAAAAGTCACTCACACCATGACGCAGCGCCCAGATAACCTGCTGGGGATCACTGTCATCTGAAAACAACACCACGGGACCCGGCGCCACGGCAGCGACCAGTGTATCGATCCAGTCTGAATCGGTTTCGATGACGGCGCGAACCAGCACCACACCCGGCTCATGCTTAGCCAGCAGCGTCAGCACATGCTGCCGCTCGCTGACCAGCATCACTTTAACCTGGCTACCCAGCGCCGTTCGGACCAGATCCTGCAGCCCATCGCCGCTTTGCGGCTTCTCGTCAACGAGCAGAACCAACGGATTTTCAGAGTTCATAAGATCGCTTTGTTGCCATTGCGTGCATCAACATCACCCGATTCACCGAGACCTGTAGGCCTTTATACCTTTAGATCGACCACAGCTGCAATTAATTCAGTGTTTATTAGCTGCAAACCTCGACTAAAAGCCATCATCTTTGTAAACATCCGCCACCTCGCCATCCTTAATTTCAAAGATTCGCCGCTGCAGATAGGCGTCGCGGATAAAGCTGTATTTATCGCCACTGATCAATTTTTCAACGGCCATAAGGCGGGCACGGGTTTCAATAACGTCCAGCGCAGTGAGGGCATAATAGCCGCGCTCACTCTCAACATAGTTGATTGGATCATCCACCGAATCAACGATACGGCCTGCGCCGTCGCGCAGCGTACTGGGCCCCAACAGGGGCAAGACCAGATAAGGCCCGCTACCCACCCCCCAGTAACCCAGTGTCTGGCCAAAATCCTCATCATTGCGCGGCAAGCCAAATGTCGTTGCCACATCAAACAAACCCGCCACACCGAAGACAGTATTAAACATAATGCGACTGGTGTCCTGCGCGGCACGGTGAAACTTAAACTGCAGCAGATCATTGACCAGGGTGCGCACATCCCCCAAATTTGCAAAAAAATTGCTCACACTGCGCTCGACCGGATCAGGCGTAATCGATTTATAACCCTTGGTAACCGGCAACAGCAGATACCGATCCAGCGTGTCATTAAAGGTAAAAACTTTTCGATTTAACCACTCGAGCGGGTCACCCTGACGATCAGCATCAGACTCGGCCAACGCAGTGCCAGTGAACAGCACAGATAACAACATCAATCGAACCAGCCAACGCGTATTCAAAACAGCGACCTTTGTATCAGATAAAGCGATTAAATCACCACAAACTCTTACTGGTTTTTGCAGCGCAAAAAGGAAACAGATAATAGCATCAGGACTGGCTTTTTCGCCAGCAGAACCCACACAAACACAACCAACTTGCTACTAGGTGAAACATTGCACCTTATAACAATCCAAAAATAACAAATTACAGCTAAAAAAAAGCCCCGCATTTGCGGGGCTTCTATTTAAAGCGCTAACACGACAGACTTAGAAGTCTACGCGGTAACCAGCTTCAACACCGGTTGTGCCGGCATTATCCAAAACTGCTGCGAATACGCGTGCTTTCTTGCCCAGCTTCTGCTGTACTTCGAGCGACATGGAATCGTCAGCATCGTTGTCGTCAGTTGCAAAGTTAGCCAGCAGCGTGGTGTTACCCATGCTGTAAGTACCCGCTACTTCGAAGGCATCTTCTTTACCAGAACCCAGGGTCTCAGCTGCACGGAAGCGAGCACCGATATAGAATGCATCCATGGTGTAGGCTGCTGACAGTGCGGAGTTAGTGCCTGTACCTGCACCTGCGCCCTGCGTATCAATGATAGAAGCCGCTAACACCAAGCCACCCATTTTGTACTGAGCAGACAAGCTGAACGCATCCAGGTCTTCACCGTTGTTGTCGTTTGCACCCAGAACAGACGCAGCCAACTTCATACCACCCATATCAGGCGAGTAGTAAGCGATCATATTGCTCAAACGATGCTGCAGAGTGTCGTATACAGTTGCACCAGAGGTGCTGTTATCAACGATATCGGTGGTGAAACCGGTCCAGACAGTGTGTGCAGTCCACATACGACCGATCTGTACTTTACCGAAATCGCCTTCGGCACCCACGTAGGCCAGACGACCGCCAGTGAAGCCACCAGTAGTAGTACTTGCTGCCTGCTCGAAGTGAGCAAACGCCTTGGCACCGCTGAACAGTTCAGAAGAGCCCTTAACACCGATACGTGTGGAGTTATCGGTGACATTTAATTCTTGACCATCCATCAGCTGAACTTTAGTACGCAGCGAGCCGTACAGTGTCGCGTCAGCTTGAGCCATGATTGGAGCAGTCATTGCGCCGGCAACGGCCAGAGCGATAAGTGACTTCTTCATTAATAATTCCCCTTCAGTTTTTAACGTACTGGTAGTTAAAACTTAATTTTATTGTTAGGTATCTTCAGGTTCGCCAGCTGGTCCGGGCTCGTCTGAAAACACTTTATGTTCCAAACGAAGCTCACTCTAACCCAGCTCAGTGAAAAAATGTAGACCCTTAAATAAAAAATTAACCGTTTCGCTGTCTTTTTTAGCCCTATTTGTTGACTTTTGCAATGCAGCATTCGCGTTTTAGAGCAAAAAAACACCAACAAACCGTTCAATCATCTGATTACTGTTATATCGCGGGGTTTCAATAGGTTTCAGCCGTTATAGCCTTTTGTCTGAATTAAAACGCTTTAACGCAGCGCTTGTCCGTTCTTGTCAAACGCCCGTTTAAATCATTTTTTTGAAAAGCTGACCCTTTGAATCAATTTTGACCGGTCAATTTAGCAATCTGGCCCTTCACGCGCTTTTCCGACACGGTAAACCGGGTCCCCAATTGCTGAGCAAATAACGACACGCGGTACTCTTCCAGCATCCAGCGCAACGTTTCCAGTTCCGGATCAACACAGCCTTGCTGACGCGCCCGCTGCCCGCCCAGGGTATAGGCCTGCCAGAAATGCTCTAGTTGATCACAGCAAACTCGTTGGCGGGGCAGTTCTTGCTTAAAACGCCCAAGGCGTTGCTCGATGGCCGCCAGATAACGCGGATATTGCTCTAACCAAACCAATGGCGTCTCACGCAAAAAACCGTCATAGACCAAATGGTCGAGCTGAAAACGGATATCCTTCAATACCAGTGCCCATTCGAGATGAATCGATCCGGACAAGGCCTTGTTGATCCGCTGTGTACGGGTGGCTATTTTCAGCAATAAATCGGCCAGCGCTTCGGCATGCGCGACCAGCGCGGATTTTCCCGTCGACAGGCAATCATCGAACTGTGCCTGCGTGCGGGGTAACGGCTGCTCGCGCAAAAATGCCGACTGGATTGCCGCGTCGATCAAGGCGTCCTGCAGCGCGTCACGGCGGATGACTTTGGCCAGCATCAGGGCGGCTTTATCCAGCGCGGGCAGCTGTTTGCGCAGCAGCTTTATCTGCTGCGGAAGCTGTCGCTTCAGCAAGGCGACGACACCACGGCGATGGGCCTGCTCGACTTGTTGCGCTGACTCAAGCAATTTGACGGCCAAAGCCCCCTTTTCACTCACCAGCGCCGGAAAAGCCGGTATTTTCATCCCTGCCTGTTCGCGAGTCACGCTATTGGGTAGCGCGCCAAAATCCCAGCTTTCAACCTGTTCCCGCTCCCATTTCGAGGCAACGCGCTCAGGAGCCTGAGTACGGATCTCGGCAAACTGCTGCCTGAGTTCCAACCAGTCACGCCCCTGGGCCAGAAGCTTTCCATCGTCATCGAGTACTTTGAGGTTAAACCGATGGTGATCTTCCAGTCGCGGCAAGTCCCATTGGTCATCATTGACCAGCACCCCGCTCATACGTCGTAATTCACGTCCCAGTATCTGCGTCAACGATACGTCGTCAGGCTCGACCTTCTGTAAAATGGCATCGACATAATCGGGGACGGGTACGAAGTTTTTTCGCAGCGCCTTGGGTAAGCCTTTGACCAGGGCGATGCATTTATCGCGCAGCATCCCGGGCACCAGCCATTCAAGGCGCTGCACCGGCAGCAACGCCAGCGCCGCTGCCGGCAACGACACCGACACCCCGTCATCTTCAGCGCCGGGGCTGAAATGATAACTGAGCTTAAATTGCATCCCCTGCCACAGCAGCTGGTCAGGATATTGCTGCACCGTGACACCCAACGCCTGATGGCGCATCAGCTCTTCACGGGTCAGAAATAGGGCCTGTTTATCCTGCAGCTCCAGCGTCTTACGCCATTTTTCAAAGCCGGAGCCATTGGTGACCTGCTCTCCGCCATTTTTCAGCAGCTTCTCCTGATAAAAAGCAAACAACTGCTCCTCATCGATCAGGATATCGCGCCGGCGAGACTTATCTTCCAGCGCTTCAACTTCCTGTAACAGATTGCGATTGTGCTGGAAAAACGGGGCGTTGCTGCGGTACTCCCCTTCGACGAGCGCCGAGCGGATAAAAATCTGTTGTGACTGTTCGGGGTCGATCGGGCCAAAGTGCACCCGACGCTTTGGAATAATGACCAACCCGTAGAGCGACACCTGCTCAAAGGCTACCACCTGAGCCGGTTTTTTCTCCCAGTGCGGCTCGCTGTAACTGCGCTTCAATAACGCGCCCGCCAGCGGTTCGATCCAGCCCGGCTCTATCTGCGCGACGCAGCGGGCAAACAAGGCGCGGGTTTCCACCAGCTCGGCGGCCATGAGCCATTTAGGCTGTTTCTTACGCAGACCGGAGCCGGGAAACAGCAGAAACTTGCGGTTACGCGCGCCCAGGTAGGTTTTATCCTCCTGGCGAAAGCCGATCTGTCCCAATAAACCGGCCAGCAAGGACTGATGCAGCGGTGCGTAGCCAGCTGGCGTCGTGTTTTCTTTCAAACCCAGCTCTTTGCAGGCCAGATGGAGCTGGCGATGCACATCGCGCCACTCCCGCATACGCATGAATGATAAGAAGTGTTTCTTACAGTAGGTGCGCAACTGCCCCTGACTCGACTCCTGGCGCAACGGCTCATAGTGCTGCCACAGATTATAAAAGCTGACGAAGTCCGACTGCGGGTC
>JBFGYY010000173.1:0-6341 GCA_041587095.1 Motiliproteus sp.
CCACCAGAAAGCGCGCTTAAGCGCCCTGATTGCTCGATAGCCGAAACCGAGAAGCGAGGAAAAACTGGAGGAAAGGTAATAACCAGATGCAGATACACTGCAGATGCGCCTGACCAAGCTCTTTGCATAGCGCTTGATGATGATCATCAGCGCGTTACAGAAAGCCGATCACAGGACAGGGGTAACGGCAGGTACCGGTTGCGAAGCAGGGCCGCTCAGATACTGAAAAATGGAGATCCGGCCATTAAGCATATCGGCAACAAAAATACGATCCCGGTTGTCGCTCCAGATACCGGCAGGAAGAAAAAAGCGCCCGGCACTGCTACCCGTACCGCCCAGCGGCAGCAAAAACTCGCCGTCCTGATTATAGATCAGCAGGTAGTCGTAATAGGATTCAACCACATAGACATTGCCGGACGAGTCTAAGGTAACCCCCTTAGGACGCACCATGTTGCCCAGATACATTCCACGACGACCGATCTCGCGTTTAGCCATGCCGTCCTGGTCAAACACCTGCACACGGGCATTCAACGTGTCGGTGACATAAAGCGAATCATCCCGGTAACTCAGGTAAACGGGGCCGTTAAGTTCGCCCAGCGCAACCCCCGAACTGCCCCAGGTATCCTGCAGTGAACCATCCAGGCTGAACACCTTGATATCGTCTGCCGAGCTGTCGGCGACAAATAAGCGCTGCCCAATGGCATCGACGGCCAGCCCCGTAGGCCGTTTTAATACATCGCCGCCCAGGGTTTTGATAAATTTGCCATCGTGAGTGAGCATAACCACGTAATTTTTATCCGAATCGGCAACATAGATGCTGCCGTCGGGACCTTCGGTGATACCTATGGGCTGACTGAAGTGGCGATCCATACCGTAGCGATCCCACAGATCCAGGGTACCGTTCACTTCATCGAACACAAAAACACCGCCCTGGCCAACATCGGTGACCAGAATGCGCCCCTGGCTATCCACCATACCGGCCTGAGGGCGCTTCAGAAGAACCCGCTCTTCTTCCTGCAACAAGCCCGCACCGGTCAATATTTCTAACCAGGAACGCCCGCTTTCCTGGGAGAGATCCTCGCCGGTCAGGTTGGTCTCTCCGATCAGGTCGCCAACATAACGCAGCCGGGGTTGCTCAGGCGGCGCGGGCCAGACCTGACCTTGCGAAAGATCGGGCATCTGAAAACGCAACACTTTCGGGGCGCTACTGCACGCAGTAAGGCCCAACGCTAACAACGCCAATAAAAGAGATCGGCCGATGACGCCGACATACTTGTTGTCTCTACGCGCTTTCCCTGCGACTCGTACAGTCATGATCTTCGCTCCTCTGTCCCTACCAACCACCGGGCCCGCCGGTTGAATGGCCACCATAGATTTTGGTCTTCAGGCCGGGCAAGCCTGAATGACAACGATCGCAGAACTCGACATTCCAGGCAATTTCACCGTTGTGACACATCCCGCAGTACTGGCCGTCGACGATTTTCCCCATGGTGATGTCATTGCTGCCGGCACGCATTTTAAAGCCCAGCTCACCATGGCAAACTTTGCAGCGAAAACGTATGCGATGAAACCAGTGCGGATAGACAACCGGCCGCATGCCGTTCTTTTCGGCATACTTATTCAAAACAACGTCGCCATACTCAGCCTGCGCCGGCAATGCCGTTGCGACCAGCGTTAAGGCAAGACCCAGATGACACAATAATTTCGTGATATTCGCTCTCACATCCCCCCCCGGACTCACTGATTAATACCCAGATCTTTCATTTCCATCACTGGAGGAAACACTCTGCCTTTACCCTCTTGGGCGCCGAACTTACCGGTGAAATTTTTACGCGGTTCGCTGTGACAACGCCGGCATTCGGTCAGGGGAAACGCCACAGCGCCATGGCAGCGACCACAATATTCGCCGGACAGTATCGCAAACATGTTAACCGGATTTGCACCCGCTTTTTTCTTAAACAGCTCATCGTGGCAATTAACACAATCAAGCCACTGGGTATGGGCTCGGTGCGGAAAACGAACCATGGGCATCTGAGACGTTTTATCCATAATAATATCGAGATCGAGCACTTCGATATTGGTGTCCGGGAAAATATTGGTCCGGGGCAATATCACACCAGACTCCAGGGCTCGTACCCAATCGACCTGGTTGCCGATTTTTGGATAATCATGAGGAAAACCCGCAAAGGCATCGGCTGGCTGCTGCAGCTCAACCAATGCAGGATTCGAGGGGTCATGCAACCCATCTTGTGCCAGCGGCTTCCAGGATTGGATGTTTTTAGCTGCGTTTTCATTAGCTAAAGAGATGTTTTGCCAAACAAATGAGAGTGCGATGACAACAAACAAACGCCCGCGATAATTACTTTTTTTCACTTGGTTATCTCAGCTCCATTTCCGCGACTCTTGACCCCGTATTTTGTGCCACCAGCCAACCATCAGCAACCCCTGAACCCCTTAAGACCCCAACTTAGCGCGAAAGGTTGCGGTTAATTGAGCCACGACAAGGTTAAACCTGATAGCAGCTGTGGCATAATTGACTTTATTTCGATCAGGTAATTGTCATGTTGCTCAAACTGCCCTCCCTACCGGTCCCGGCATTACCGGCAGGGCTCCCGGTTTTGCCTTCCCCCAAGCAGGCTCTGAAGCGTCTTCCGCTGCACGTTCTGCGCACCGCCAGTAAAGCGCCGTTAAATATCCAACGCGCAGTACTGACAAAAGTGCTTGAGCGCGCGTTTCAGGAGCCGCTCGAAGATGGCGACTTCGAATTCCTGCAAGGCCACTGGATGAAAGTCGAAATCACCGACCTGGGCCTGAGCTGGTACTTCAGCCATAGCGAGCAGGAAGGGCTTATCGTCAGTGCCGATGAGGTAGCCGATGCCGCTATCCGTGGCAACCTGAAGGAGTTCATGCTGCTGGCAACCCGCGCCGAAGACCCCGACACACTGTTTTTTCAACGTCGCCTGATGATTGAAGGCGACACCGAGATTGGATTAGAGGTCAAAAATCTTATGGATGCCGTTGACCATGATTCACTCCCCCCGCTGGTCAAGCTGGTACTGACGCGCGGTTCCGGCCTGCTCAACCGCTTATTCTGAGCATCATATCCAGTAACAAGAAGCCAGTTTACTGCACCTAAAGAGCCGGCAATTAGCCGGCTTTTTAGTGGCGTAACGCCCTGTTACTGCTGATGAGTATTTACCAAACCGGCACTCTGGTACCAATAGCCGTTCACAGCGTCGCTGGGTATAGCGGGTATCTGCGGGCTATTACCGCTCAACTGATCACGAAACTGCTGAATGACGCCATTCATCCCGCTGTGCTGAGGACTGAGGCGCACAACATCGACCCCCATTTTCGCCATCGCCTCACATTCGGGCAACAGGTTATAAACCTGCCCCGACAACGTCTGGACACCGTTAATAACAAACACTTCCTGCGCCTCCTGACTCGCCAAAGGCAGCCCTTCGGGGTAGTCACGGCAGACCAGCTGACAATTATCTTTGGGGAGATTGCGCGAACGTGCGGTAAAACAACGCGCCGAATAGGCTAACGGTAAATAACCGTAACTGAACACCTCGGTTTGCAGGCTGTCACCGAAACCCATCGCCTGTGCATCGCTCAGAATATCAGCCAGAGTCGCACCAGAAAGCTCCACCGGCATCACCCAGCGCTGCATGCCGCTTTTATGCAGCGTCTTTAACGTACGGGCGTTGTAGATATTAATCGAGTTACCCGCGACGAAGGGCAGCCCCTTATCGGCCATCAACTGCACACCGGCCATATCGTTGGCTTCGATCATCATATCGCCGTTATCACACAGCCGGCGTAACGTTTTCAGTTCGGACTCGGCCTCCAGCAGCGCCAGAGTAGAGAGCACAATCTGTTTGCCGCTATCGTGATTCAGCTGCCTGGCAAGATCAATCCACTCCTGCGTTTTCAGCTCACGGCGCTTGGAGCAAACTGTTTCGCCCAGATAAATAATATCCAGGGGTTGCTGGGCCATCTCCTGATAAAAGTCGTAAATAGTCTGGCGCGGCCAGAAAAACAGTGTCGCACCCAAAGATAGTTTCATCATTACCTGCAATTCCTCATAACCTGTTTCTAATGCAGTCTCTTACTGCCAGGGGCGAGAGTAGGCACCCAAGGTGGTCTGTGAGCCTTCGGAGACATTATCCAGTGTCGCCATCCACTCGGGTTTGGCCGCATAGTTCTGGGGGTTGGCAGCAAAAGCATCCAGCGCCTGTCGCCAAACGCCAACCACCTGCTCAACGTAAGCCGGGCTACGCTGACGTCCTTCGATCTTCACCGCCGAGACGCCGACTTCCTGCAACTGAGGCAACAACTCAAGTGTATTCAGGCTGGTTGGCTCTTCCAGGGCGTGGTAGGTATTACCCTGCACCTGAAAGCGCCCCTTGCATAAGGTGGGATAGCCCGCTTTTTCACCGGGTTCATAGCGATCGACCAGCACATCGTTCAGACGGGTTTCCATGGAGCCATCGGGCTTTTCATCCCAGCGCACGGCATTCGCAGGCGAGCAGGCACCACAGGTATTCGGTGACTGGTCGGTCACGTAGGAAGAGAGATAGCAGCGACCCTCGGCCATAATGCACAGACTGCCAAAGGCAAACACCTCCAGTTCCACCGGACTGTAGGCTGCAACCTGGCGCACCTGAGCCATCGATAACACGCGCGGTAAAACAGCGCGCTTGATGCCGAAATTATTGCGGTAGAAGTTCAGGCTTTCATAGTTGGTCGCCGAGCCCTGTACCGACAAGTGCAAACCCATCTGCGGGTGCGTATCCGCAGCATAACCCAGCACACCCATATCCGCGGCGATCAAGGCATCGACCTGAAGATCTGCCGCCAGATCAACGGCCGTCTGCCAGCGGCTCCACCCGGCAGGCTGCGGATATGTATTAATCGCGACAAAGACCTTAACCCCTTTATTGCGCGCATAATCCAGCGCTTTATGGGCTTTTTTATCGTTGAAGTTAAGACCAGCGAAGTGGCGCGCATTGGTATCATCCTTGAAACCGATATACACCGCATCCGCGCCGTTATCTACGGCGGCCTTCAACGACGGCAGATTACCCGCCGGACACACTAATTCCATACTGAACACCTGCTGTAACATTCGAACTGGTCGCACCCGGGAGGGACGACGGCAGAAACTCTACCTAAGGATGTATGCGCCATCGGACGGCGTTAACAAACCGCTAACCTTAACAGAAACAGGGTTAATCGTCTTGATCCGTATCAACCCTGAACAAGTGAAAAAGCCAACTCTGGTGAAAATATGTATTTAACAAACGAACAAACGGCGTCGAGAAAAGACAGGCAAGCCTTTTCCGGCACTCAGTCAGGTGCAAGAAGGGGAATTCATTGCGCCATTAGCTTAACGAGCATTCAGAGAAACACAGCACTCAACGACGAATCGCTCACAATAACGCAAAGGCGATGCTTTGTGACAACGACAGAGAATAGAGAGGGAAAAGCGGCGAAATAGCAGCTTCACCTGGGCGGGCTGCCACCGGACAAGCTGCGCCAAGCAGCAGAACAGAAATTAACGAAACCGCAGCGGTGACTGGCTACAGGCACTGGAGCCCGTATCCCGCGCATTGGCGTAGGCGTTACTGTCGGCATAGCGGTACCAGCCGAGACGGAAGCGATCAAAACGTCCTAACTTGCCAAATAAATCAAAGGGCGTCAAAGCGGACAGCACAGCAGATATATGCAACTGACTGGCATCGTACTCAAGCCGCAACACAGCCCCTTTCAGCTCAAGGCTATTAAAGCCCAGCAACGCTTGCAACGCGTGCTCCATGGCCTGCAGCTCTGCTGTCTCGGGTACAGCCAGACGCAATTTTCGTACAACGAGATAATTAGCGCGTACGCCGGGACGAAGTATACGATGCGCCATGATCAAGCCCTCTGACAGGTCATTTAAATCTGACAGCACGGCATTAACGCTGCTGCGCCGCCGATTTAATCTGCCATTCCCCTGCTGCTATTTATCAGGTACCGGACCGTTCACAGGCCAGCCGCTTTAACAGATTGCGCCACCCGGCCGACTATTTCTGGTCAGTGGCACTTACGAGTAGCAGCTTTTACTGGCTGTAGCGCTGAAGAAACTCTTCACCCAGGGCCAGACCATCCTCTCGCTGTTTTTCAGTCATTTTACCGTAAACATGATCCATGATCGGCCCCGCCTCGCTTACCCCTTGTCCAAAGGCGACATACAACCATGCGTAAGACTTGACCAGATCCTGATCGATCCCCCGTCCTTCAAAGTAAATTTCCGCAATGGTCAGCTGAGCATACGGCTCACCATGTTCGGCCAG
>JBFGYY010000174.1:0-6317 GCA_041587095.1 Motiliproteus sp.
GCCCTATTCTATCCAGTTGAACTACGGGGAGGCGGCGCTATTCTAACCACAAGTTGTTCGCAAGTCGAGCCACTTGCGGTCACGCAGGGTCAGGCTTTGCCGAGCCTGTTCTGTGCGTTGTAGTTGCCTTCGGAGCCGGCCCCGTTATAGATCGAATTTTTATTGACCTGTCCGCGCATGATAGAAAGGATCTGGTCGAGGTTCTTCTGGTTGCGCACGACGATGCGTTCGTTGCGCGTGTTCAGTTCGGAAGCAGCTTTGAGCTGGGCTGCCAGCTTATCCCAGGCTTGCCCGATGAGGCTGGCCTGGCGTTCGGGCAAAGAGTTTCGCAGCGCCTCTATGCCCGCGTGATCCTGGCTGAAGCCAAGCTTGGCGACAAGCGCATTACGGGCATCGATATTGGCTTCGAACTCATGGATTTTGCTGTTTTTGCGTGCCACCAGATCTTCAAGCGCCGCGGCTGAAAAAGCCGATAAAACAGTCTTTTCTTCTTCCAATAACTGACACAGGGCACTCAGAATCTGAGTGCCCTGTACGGTCAGGTCGAAAAATGCTTGCAGTGGTGTAGCGCTCATTGCGACAGCAGCTTATCCAAACAGACTCTCGTCAAGATCGAGCATCTTGCCAGCGACAGCATCGGTATCGATGCTGTAACTGCCTTCGTCGATCGCTTTTTTTATCTCGGCAACCCGTCCTTCATTGACGTCGGATAACGCGGCGAGCTTTTCTTCGGTTCGCTGCATTGTTTGCGCTTGGGAGCTGAGATTGACGGTTTCCGAGGCCGTCGGCGCATTGCTGACGGCAGATGATTTACTGTCGGCAGGGCCCTGCTGAGGCGCTGTACCAACCTTGCCGCGGTTTTCCGCTGCTGTGGTCGATGTTAAGCCTGTGAGATTGATGGCCATCCGGGTATCCTCAAAAAAATCTTACCTTCTGTCCAGCATATCGGCAGCAAAGCAGCTGACTTTAGAAATTATTACGAAAGAAATTTTTACGAATGTTTTCGCAGGTCTTCTTTGTGCGATGTCCTGCGTCATTTGCCACTGAGTATAACCGATCGGGCCAAGGATATCCTCTTGTCCGGGGCGTTCCCGTAGCCCGGAAAGGATTATCGCCCCGCGTTAACCCGGTCCCTGGCCACAACCCTGCTGCGTAACACCTTGCCGGAGCGATTGTTACGGACTGATATCTGCTGCCCCAGGCGGCCATTTTCAAGTGACGTACCCAGCGTGTGAACGTTTATGCCGCCGGATCCGGCTTCAATGGTAACCGTATCCCCCTGGTGAATAAGGATCGGCGGCGTGACGTGCTTAGGCGTTACGGGCTGGCCACTGGCGAGCGGTGTTTTAAGCTCATGATTGAGAATGTTGTCGATGTTGGTATAAAAGCCCTGCGGCAGCCGTGATAGCTCAACTTCCTGAAGCTGGAGCAGATCCATGGTGAGCGTCGTGCCTCTGGGCAGTGGCCGGTTGGTAACCAGCACGGGGCGGTAGATTCGTAAGCGTCCGTTGACATAGGTGCTCCAGGACGGTTGCTGGCCACAGCTGGCTTGCAGCCGGAAATAGCCAGCTTTGAGCGGTCGGCTGGTTTGGAAGTGCAAAGTCTGCGCGCAGACCAGGGATTGAACGCTTTTTGGTAGCCGGTTGAATGCGATCTCGATTCTACCCTGTTCAGCGGGGCCAAGCTGCTCCATAATGTACTGTCGTGCGAGTACCGTCAGTGAGCTTTCGGCGTCCCGCGCTGATGTGGATGCATTGGCGGGTACAGATGCATTGGCAGGTACAATAGCCAGCAGCGATAGCGCAAGGATTGCGAGGCGGTGTGTTAAGCTAGCGCCGCTCACCGCTTCGCCCTTATGCAAATCACAGCGGGTATAAATGGCTTGTCAGAGGGTGCTCGCAGCATAGTTTTGATGATCAAGAAAAGTGGGAATGGTTAGGCCTTTAAAGCGTAGCGGGTTGTTTGCTCGAATGACAGACCGTTTTGCTTTGCAGGCCTTGCGCCAAGGGTTGAAGCAGTGATCTTCGATACTGGGATCAATATTTTAAGCACGGGAGCGGTTCATGTCAGGTGTCCTCGATAGCGTAAACCAGCGCACGCAGTTGGTCGGTAAGAACCGATTGGAGCTGTTACTGTTCTGTCTGCGGGGAGAGCAGGTCTATGGCCTGAATGTTTTTAAAGTCAGGGAAGTGCTTCAGTGTCCGAAATTAACCGCATTGCCGCGTTTGCGCGCCGGTGTCATCGGTGTTGCGCAGATTCGCGGTGCCGCTATTCCGGTGTTGGACCTGAGTCTGGCCATGGGCCGGGGGTCGATTGAAAATCCGCAAAGCGGGTTTGTGATCGTTACTGAATATAATCAGCAAGTACTGGGTTTTTTGGTTAACCGTGTTGAACGCATCATAAATACCAACTGGGAAGAGATTCATGCGCCGCCGCGCGGCACCGGACGCGACAGCTATCTGACGGCAGTGACCGAGTTGAACGGCAAGTTGGTCGAGATACTCGACGTGGAAAAGATTCTTGCCGAAGTTGCCCCGCGCTCCGAAGAGGTGAGTGCACACATCACCAATGATATTAACGAGATTCGCGCTTCTCAGAACCACAAGCCGCGGGTGCTTATCGCGGACGACTCCGTTGTGGCGCGTAAGCAGCTCGAGCGTTGCCTGGTCGATATGGACCTTGAGGTGATTGCTAAGAAGAACGGCCGTGAGGCGTTGGTCTATCTGCAGGAGATGGTTGAAGAGGGCAAGAACCCCGCCGAAGAGTTTCTGATGGTGATCTCCGATATCGAGATGCCCGAAATGGATGGCTATACCCTCACCGCGTCCCTGAGAGCCGATGATCGTATGCGGGGGCTGTACATCATGCTGCATACTTCATTGAGCGGAATCTTTAATCGGGCTATGGTAGACAAAGTAGGTGCTGATGATTTTCTGGCTAAATTTCAACCGGATGAGTTGGCAACTCGGGTGCGTGAGCGGATCAAATCATGCAATCCCAAATAACATTCTGTAGGGACTGATCTGGATGTTGATGAATCAAGGTAGCACTACCCGCTTACAGATAACTGCACAGGGATTTAAGCAGTTTCGTCTGTTTCTGGAGAGTGCCTGCGGTATCTTGCTCGGTGAAAACAAGGAGTATCTTGTCAGTAGTCGGTTAAACGGCATTCTAACCGAGCATGAGTGTTTCACGCTTGAAGACCTGGTGCGCCGCCTGCAGTCGCCGGCGTCGAGCCGTTTACGCGAGCTGGTGGTCGACGCAATGACGACCAACGAGACGCTCTGGTTCCGCGATATTCACCCGTACAATATTTTGCAGAAACAGGTGTTGCCTGACATCGCCGCCGCATCCGGTGGGCAGGGTTTACGGATCTGGTCGGCTGCTTGTTCTTCGGGTCAGGAACCGTATTCCATCAGCATGGTTCTGGATGAATTCAAGCGCAGTCGCCCCGGTGCTTTGCGTGGTATGGAGCGGATCACTGCGACGGATATCTCGCCGACCATGCTCGAGCATGCCAAGCGCGGTGAATACGATATGCTGGCGCTGGGTCGGGGCTTGTCTCAGGAGCGCTTGTCACGCAACTTTAACAAGCTGCCTGCCGGAAGCTGGCAGATCAAACAGGATATCAAGAGCCGGGTGGAGTTTCGCCCGCTGAATCTGATGGGCAGCTATGCGATGCTGGGGCGATTTGATATCGTCTTTTGCCGCAATGTGCTGATCTATTTCTCCAGCGAATTGAAGTTGGATATCCTGCGTAAAATCCACGGCACCCTGAAGCCCGGTGGCTACCTGTTCCTCGGTGCGTCAGAATCTCTGGGTCAGCTCAATGATCTGTACGAAATGATTCACTGTAACCCCGGTATTATCTACCGTGCCAAATAGGCGTCTGCCGGCACAGGGCTGAGCGGCCGTTGCCGCTTCGCCGCACCGGGCGGTAACAGCTTGCCGCCTTCCCCTCTTCTTTTGCCTCTTTCGCTGTTTTCTATACCTGCTTGCTCTTGATATAGCGTCGTTTTTTGGTTCTCAGCCTGTTGGCATTTATCTTGCTTTGTAACTGCTATCTGATCATTTATGCAGAAGGCGGCAAGCAAACATGGCTATTACTTTCGATAAAGCGCTGGGAATACATCCGCAAGCATTGCTGCTGCGGACGCAGCGTGCGGAGGTTCTGGCCAACAATATCGCCAATGCCGACACCCCGAATTACAAGGCGCGTGATATCGATTTCAAATCCTTGTTGGCGGGTGAGACCGAGCGCAGCCGTATGGCGATAACGCGCACACAGGCCGGGCATCAAACGTCCTTGCTGGAGCCTGATTACTCAGGGGATCTTCAGTACCGCATCCCGAGTCAGCCTTCGATCGATGGTAATACCGTGGATATGCAGGAAGAGCAGGCGGAATACGTGCGCAACGCCATGGCGTTTCAGGCCAGCTTTACTTTTCTTAACCGTAAATTCAGCGGTTTGACCTCCGCGATCAAGGGTGAATAAGCGTGTCTTTGACCAATGTTTTTAACATCGCCGGTTCTGCCATGTCTGCTCAGTCGATTCGGCTGAACACCGTTGCCAGTAATATCGCCAACGCCGAGAGTGTCAGTAGCAGTGTTGAAGAGACTTACCGGGCGCGCCAGCCTGTTTTTGCGTTGATCCAGCAGCAGTTGGCAGCGGACAGTGCGGCAAAGGGTGCCGATGGCATGATGGCTGGTTCGGAGATGTCCGCCGGCCAGGGTGTTGAGGTGCTGGGTATTGTTGAAAGCGAAGCGCCCTTGCGTCGTGAGTACGAGCCGGGACATCCGATGGCGGATGAAGACGGCTACATTTTTTATCCGAATGTGAACGTGGTCGAGGAGATGACCAACATGATCTCTGCCTCGCGTTCCTTTCAGACCAATGCGGACATTATGAATACCGCAAAAGAGATGATGCAGCGGGCGCTGACCTTAGGACAGGGCTGATTAAACAATGATGGTCGCGCGCACTTTGCGCTTGCGGCCTAAGCAGTAGCATCCCCTGCGGGGAGGAATAGCATGGCCGATATTAGTGGTGTAAATAACACGAGCAACGTCTACACGGCGCTGAACAAAAAGGAGGAGGTCGCGAAGACCGACTCCCAAAGCGACATGTTCATGCAGTTGATGATTGCACAGCTCAAGCATCAGGATCCGACCAGCCCGGCGGAAACCGGCGAGTTCATGCAGCAGATTTCTGATATGAATATGGTGGAAGGGATCTCAAACCTGAACAGCTCAATGGAGAGCTTTACCAACTCCATGCTCTCCAGTCAGACGGCCTTGCAGGCGTCTTCGCTGGTGGGGCAAAAAGTGCTGGTGCCTGTGGATACAGCGCAGCCTGAAAACGGCGCGGTGAAAGGTATTGTTGCGCTGACGCAGAGTGAGGCCGATCTGCAGGTGAGTGTGTTTGATGGCGGTGGTGCACTGGTCGACAGTTTCTCCATGGGTACGCAGGCCGCCGGCGATGTGAATTTTGAATGGCCCGCGCCGGCGGGGCGAGAATCAGAGCGATTCCGTTTTGAGGTCAATGGCCAGAGCGAAGATGATGCGTCTGCTGAGGTATTTCTCAGCCGGAACGTGGACAGTGTGACGCTGGGTGTTAACGGTGTCGGAATGAAGATCAACGTCGATGGCGGTTCCGTGTCCCTCGATCAGATCAAACAGATAGGGTAAGGGGTGTCCCATGGGTTTTAATACCGCGATTACCGGACTTAAAGCATCGGCGCGTCAGCTGGACGTGACCGGTATTAACATCGCCAACGCCAGTACGGTCGGTTTCAAGGGCGCGCGTACCGAATTTGCCGATATTTTCACCTCTTCGGTTGCCGGCCCGGGAAGCGCCAATACCCCGGGTGCGGGGGTTATCGTGTCTGATATCGCGCAGAACTTCACCGCGGGCACCATCGAGTTCACCAATAACAACATGGACCTGGCGATCGACGGTGACGGTTTTTTTCAGCTCACCGATCCGCAGGGTAATGTGACTTATACCCGTGCCGGTTCCTTCGAGTTGGATAAAGACGGTAACGTCATCTCCAAGAACGGCAAGTTCGTACAGGGTTTTGGAATCGATACCGCCGGTAATCAGTTGCCGGTGGCGAATCTGGCCATAACCGAGAAAGAGAGTGATCCGCAGGCAACAGAATCGATCGCGCTGTCCTTTAATATCGACTCGCGGCTTGAGCCGCCGGCGCGTCAGGCCTATGACAAGGATGATGCCGATTCATATAGCTTTACCACGACTTCGCGCATCTTTGACCCCTTGGGGAATGAGCATACCGTTAAGCTCGACTTCGTTGAGC